>CANMXH010000061.1 GCA_947501315.1 Caulobacteraceae bacterium
TCGACCATTTGAGCCGGGTGTTTCCTAGAATTTGAACGAAATCATCTTCTTCATCACGAACACGCCGAAGGCCATCATCGCCACGGCGACCAGCAACATGAACTGGCCGCGCGGGTCGGTGAACAGCCGTGCCATGTAGGCGGGTGTCGTGAGGCTGACCAGGATCATCACCGCGGGCGGCAGTGACCCGATGATGCCGGCCGAGGCCGTGGCCTCGGACGACAGGGCCTTGATCTTCTCGCCCATCATCCGGCGGGCTCGCAACACGACCGAAAGATTGTTCAGCGCCTCCGCCAGATTGCCGCCGGTCTTCTGCTGGATGGCGATGACGATGGAGAAGAATTTGAGCTCTGGGGTAGGCATACGCTCATACATCTTGTCGAGGGCCTGGGCCAGGGTCAGGCCTGCTCCGACGCCCTCAACGAGCTTCTGGAATTCGGGCCCCAGGGGTGCCGGGCTCTCCCGGGCGATGATCTTGAAACAGTCGTGGACCGGAAGACCGGACTTGATACCGCGCACGATCACATCAACGGCGTCGGCGAAATGGCTGGAGAATTTCTTGCGGCGGCCGTTGCCGAGGAAGCCGACGACCCAGCGCGGAAAGCCGAGGCCGAAGACGACGCCGGCCCCGATGCAGATCAGGATGTTGAGGCCGAACAGCAGCGGAAGCAGGAAGGCAATGACACCCAGAACGGCGCTGGTGATCCAGAAGGTCGAGGCCTTTGTGTTCAGGCCCGCCTGTTTCAGCTTGGCAGAGAGACTGATCCTTGCCTTGCGCTCGGCCCGCTCCGATTCCTGGAGCTGCTGCATGATCTGCTTGCGGCGCGCCTCGGGCGAGTTGGCCACCGACGCCTTCCTGGCTGCGGAGTTGTTCTGTTTGGGGCCGCCCAAACCCCGTGCGCGCTTGACCGCCGCGCCGCGGGAATCACCGTCGCCGACGAACACCCAGCCCAGTCCGCCGATGGTGATGAAGGCCAGGACTGCCGCAAGGACCGGAAGCATCTGCCCTACTCCGCCGCGTCGAGGGCTTCGGCCAGTTCACGCTCCAGCCCGTAGTATCGGGCGCGGTCCCAGAAGCGGGGACGGGCGATGCCGGTCGAACGGTGACGACCGATGATCTTGCCGTTCTCGTCCTCGCCGGTGATCTCGTAGACGAACAGGTCCTGGGTGACGATGACGTCGCCCTCCAGCCCGACCACCTCGGTGATGTGGGTGATGCGGCGCGAACCGTCGCGGAGGCGGGCGGCCTGGATAATGACGTCGACCGATCCGACGATCATCTCACGTATGGTCTTGGAGGGCAGGCCATAGCCGCCCATGGTGATCATCGACTCCATCCGGCTGATGGCTTCGCGAGGGCTGTTGGCATGCAATGTGCCCATGGAGCCGTCGTGACCGGTATTCATGGCCTGCAGCAGGTCGAAGGCCTCGGGGCCACGGACCTCGCCGACAATGATCCGCTCCGGGCGCATGCGCAGGCAGTTCTTGACCAGGTCCCGCATGGTGATCATGCCCTGGCCCTCGAGGTTGGGCGGCCGGGTCTCCAGGCGCACGACGTGGGGCTGCTGGAGCTGAAGTTCCGCTGCGTCCTCGCAGGTGATGACCCGCTCGGTCGGGTCAATGAAGGCCGTAAGGGTGTTGAGCAGGGTGGTCTTGCCGGAGCCTGTGCCCCCCGAGATCACGATGTTGCAGCGCGATGCCCCGATCACGCCGAGCACGCGCGCGCCCTCTGGACTGATGGAGGAGAACTCCACCAGATTTTTCATCGTCAGCTTGTCTTTCTTGAACTTCCGGATCGTCAGCGTCGCACCATCGATGGCCAGCGGCGGGGCGATGACGTTGACGCGGCTGCCGTCGGGCAGGCGGGCGTCGCAGATCGGTGAACTCTCGTCGACGCGGCGGCCGACCTGCGACACAATCCGCTGGCAGATGTTCATCAGCTGGTTGTTGTCGCGGAAGCGGACATTGGTCAGCTGAACCTTGCCACCGACCTCGATGAAGACCCGGCCGGCCCCGTTGACCATGATGTCAGCGATGTCGTCACGAGCCAGCAAAGGCTCCAGCGGGCCATAGCCGAGGACGTCATTGACGATGTCCTGGACCAGATGTTCCTGCTCCGCCACCGACATGGAGACGTTCTTGATCGCCACCAGCTCTGCAACGATGTCGCGGATTTCCTCGGACGCCGCCTTTGTATCGAGCTGGGCCAGCTGGGCCAGGTCGATGGTGTTCATCAGGGCGTTGAAGATCGTCGTCTTGGTGGCGTGATAATAGTCTGACTGCTCGCGGACGATCTCGGCGACCGCCTGGGCTTTCTTCAGCTGTTCGAAGCCCGGCGTGGCCTTGGGTCCGGGCGCCGTCTTGGCGGGCAGGGGCGCTGAGTCGGGCCGGGGCCGCGAGGCCAGGGCGTCGAGGCGGTCTGCGGCGGCCGACGAAGGCCTTGCGGCATAGGACTCGGCCCTGCGCGCCGCTGCCTGCAGCTGGGGCGCATTTGGCTCGCCGCCAAGGGCGAAGGGTGCGACCGCACCCCCCGGTGCCGGCTGCACGACCGGCGCGAGTTCGGGGACCGGCCGGGTTGCGGCGGCAGCTGGACCGGGCTGACCTGTGCGCTTGCCGAACACGGGTCAGCTCTTCTTCTTGAACAGGCCGGCGAAGATGGATTTGCTCTCGCCCTTGCCGGGCTTGCCCCTGGTCCCGGCGGTCGCGGGAAGCTCACGGCGCGAGACGATCTGCGCCAGGGTCTGGAACGCATCGGCCGCCTTGGACTTGCCGCCCGCGTCGAGGATCATCTGACCGTTGTTCGCGGCGACTCCGAAGACCTTGGGATCGAACGGAATGATCAGGCTGGGGTGGACACCGAGGGCGGCACCAAAGTCCTTGGCCGGGATCTCGGGACGCCCGGGGACACCAACCTGATTGAGCACCAGCCGGGGCGGTGCATCATTGGGACGGCCCTGACGGATCAGGTCGATCATGTTCTTGGCATTGCGCAGGCTGGCCAGATCCGGGGTCGCCACAATCACAACCTCATCGGCGGCGATGAGCGTGCGACGCATCCATCCGGACCACAGGTGCGGCAAGTCCAGCACCACGAAGGGCGCTGTCGAGCGGATCTGGGTGGTCACTTCCTCGAAGGCTTCCGGGGAAATGTCCCAGTCAACGTCGAGGGTCGCCGGGGCGGCGAACAGGCTCAGCTTGTCGGTGCAGCGGACCATCATCCGGTCCAGCAGCACGGGATCGAGGCGATCAGGCTGGCTCAATGCATCGGCGACGCCGCTGAGCGGATCCTGGTTGAAATCCAGCCCGGCGGTACCGAACGGCAGATCGTAGTCGACGATGACGGTATTGGCCCCGATCCGCTCGCTGATCGCAAAGGCGGTGTTGTGGGCGACCGAGCTGGAGCCGGTGCCGCCGCGCGCGCCGACGAAGGCAATCGAACGGCCGATGAAGGGCTGGGCCGGATCAGCGAACAGGCCGCCTATGGCCGAGATCAGTTGCAGCGGTTGCAGCGGTGCGACCAGATATTCGCTGACCCCGCGTCGCATAAGTTCGCGGAACAGCAGGATGTCGTTGGTGGCACCGACCACGACGACCTTGGTTCCGGCATCGCAGACCTCGGCCAGTTGATCGACTTCCAGCAGCAGCGTCTGGGGGTCCTGCAAGCATTCGACCACGATCAGGGGCGGGGTCGGCTCACTGCGGTAGGCCTCGACCGCAGCGGCGATGCCGCCGATGCGGATCTGGGTGGTTGCCCGCGACAGCCGACGGTCCTGACCGGCACGCTCCGCTGCAGCCAGTGTATCCTGGCGCTGGGCAAAGACGTGGATGGCGATCCGGGGGACCGAGACCTCGACCGTGTGACTGCCGCTCACGCTCTGGGCTGAGAACGCTGCGGCAGCACTCGCCCGCAGGTCGCCCACCGGGTTGAGCGCGGCGGACCGGAGGGCCGCCGGGACCGCTTCGGGCTGCCCCGTGAAAGGCAAGGCCTGGTGGTGATCGACGACGGCATCTTCGAAGGTGTCGAGGATGCCATCGTCCTCGACCGGCATGTATGCATTGGAGACGGCAGGGCCCGCGTCGAGCTCAAACTCGTCGTCAAACTCTTCAAACGGCCGGGGTGCGAAGGCGTTGCTCATGTCACGCTATTCCACAGCCCCGGATATGCGGCCGCTCACGAGGGGCTCCTGGGGGGTCGAACTGACCTCACCCTTCCGATAATTGTCGAACACCACAGCAGCGCGGCCCGAATCGGCCGGGGTCATCGGCCGGGCACCGATAATGTCGCGGGGGTCTGCAATCTGGGCCGCCATATTGGCCATGACGGCGCAGCCCAAACCGCCGGAGCTCTGGTTGGAGAGCCGCGCGCCCATACTCCGGGCCTCTGCCGCGCAATCGGGTATGGAGGCCCGGATGGTCTCGAACCCGGCCAGCACCGGTGCGCGCGGATCGGGTGCGGCGTAGGCGGCCATCTGGATCCGGTCCCCGGGAACCCCGGCGGCCTGCAGGAAGGTCCGGACAGCGTAGGCCTGCTCCAGCGAGACCGGATCGTCTCCGGCAGGCGATTCAATCCTGACATGCCCGGCCCCGGAGATGCCGTAGCGCGCCGCCAGACCGTTCAAGGCGTCGCGCTGGTTTGGCGACAGGCCCTGATCGTGCACAGCCAGGGCGATGCGATCGAGACCGGGCTCCACCTGCAGGGCGTAGCGCGACAGAGGCGTCACCGGAACCTCCCGGACCGAGGCGCAGCCTGAAGCAGCAAGCCCCGCAGCGAAAGCAAGGGCGGCGGAAGTGAGGGCGCGATTCACGGGGGTGCTCATTCGATCACATAACCCACAGGGCCGCTCCAGCCGTTGTCGGCAGCGGCCGGATCACCCGGGCGACGGAACTGCTGGTTCAGCTGACCGAACAGCAGGGTCTGGGCGTCATTGGCGATAACCAGGCCGTCAGCCGGGGTCTGCATCCGGCCCGGCGAGGTCGGAGAGACGATATAGGCCTCGATGATGATGACCAGTTCGGTCTCGCCGGACAGATAGTCCCGCGAGCGGAACAGGGCTCCGAGGACCGGCAGGGTACCGATGCCCGGCAGTTGGTCGATGTTCTGGCGGGTGTCCTCGCGCAACAGGCCTGCGATCATCATCGACCCGCCCGAGGGCAGTTCCACAGTGGACGATGCGCGGCGCACGTTCAGGGCCGGAATGACCAGGGCGTCATCGGCCGTCCCGCCGAGCGTGAAGGCCCCGGCGGTCGTCAGCTCGGAGACCTCGGTAGAGAGCTGCAGCGAGATACGACCTTCCGAAAGCACGATCGGCCGGAAGGCCAGGCGCACGCCGAACGGTTTGAACTCGACGCCGATCGTGACCTGGCCGGTCGTGGCATCGACGGCCCGTCCCACGGGGACAGGAAACTCGCCGCCGGCCAGGAACTCGGCATTCTCGCCGTTGACCGAGGTCACGTTCGGCTCAGCCAGGATGCGGACGAGACCAGCGCGCTCAAAGGCCCGGATACTGGAGCTGAGCCGGTTGCCGTTGCCGGCCCGGTCGACATAGTTGAGGACACCGCCGCCCAGCTGGCTGCCTGAGACGCCGAAGGTCGCGCCCTGGGTAAAGGACAACCCGTCAGCGACGCTGTTCAGCACGCCGTTGACGTCCAGGCCCAGCTGTTTGATCGCTGTTCTCTGGACTTCGATTACCCGGGCCCGGACCATGACCTGATCAGAACCGGCGATGGTCATCATGTTGATGACCTTTTCCGGGGCCGTAACGAAAGCCCGGGCGACCTGGGCCGCGCGGTCGGCTTCGCCGGGGCTGCTCACCGGGCCGGTCAGGATTATACTGTCATTGACCGCCTCCGCACGGACCTGGGAACCCGGCATAACCCGGCCCAGGGTGTCCTGCAGGGCGGAGACTCCTGCATCGACGCGGATCCTCAGCGACAGGATGGTGCGGCCTGAACTGTCCAGAACGACGGCGTCGGTCTCACCGGGCTGGAGACCAATGATGGTGATACGCCGCGGCGAGTGCAGCATGGCCTCGGCCACCAGCGGGTTCGGCACGATAACATCGCGGGCGTCGGACGGCAGGTCGACGGCCATCGACGAGCCGCGCGGCAGATTGATCAGCTGGGCACCGGGCCCCATGGGCAGGGCGGCGCGCGACTGGGTCCGGGCCTCGGTCGGTATGGCCGGCGCGACGGATGCTATGGTCAGGGTGGCGAGGGCGAGGGCGATCAGGGGTCTCATTGGACCACCACCACTTCCGGGGCACCGCCGCGATAGATGCGGATGGCAGAGGCCTGACGCGTCACCGGCGCGGCGCGCCCTGACGGGCCGCCGGTGTCGGCGTAGGAGCGAAGCACCAGACTCAGCTCGCCTTCGGACTTGGCCAGGGCGAGCGCCTCGGCGTCGCGGGGACCCACCTCAAGGGTCGCGGTTGCCCCCACCACCGCCTGCTCGTCGTCGGCGGCCCGTGTCGACTGGTCGATGGCCAGAACCTTGATGTTCTGCATCACCGTCGAGGAAGCGAATTTCGACCGGTCGCTTTCCTGGGCTCCCATATTGCTGAGCGTCGTCTCCCGGGTCAGCAGGACATCGACGCGGTCGCCGGGCAGGATGAAGCCGCCGGCGGCGGTCTCGACCGTGACCCGAATGGCCATCGCTCGCATGCCCGGCACAAGATAGGCAGCCATATAGCCGCTGTCGCCCGCACGCACGATCTTGCGGCTGACAATCGGTTCGCCGGCCAGAATGGGTTCGCGCACCACCGAGCCGGCATAGTCGGACTTGCTGTTACCGGCGGCCAGATTGGCAGCCACCCGGGTGACCGAGGCCACTGCCCCTTCGGGTCGCGCGGCGGGGGGCTCTTCGGCGACGGCTGACGGCAGGGGAACCGAACCGTCGGTGATGAAGGCTGGATTGACCTCGTCGGCAGGCCACTCTTTCCAGGCCATGTCCGACTCGGTCAGTCGCTGGCCGGGCTGCAGATCCTTGGCGGCAACCAGCACCTTGGCCATGGGGCGCGCCGGAACGGCAGCGGCAGTGGCGACGGCGGTCGGTGCATTCGAAGGCGATCCCATGGCGCGCACGGCCAGGGCGAGACCGATGGCGGCCACCGCGGCTACGCAGATCACGATGATACGGGCGGGGTTCATCGACGGTCTCCGGCAGGCTCGGCCGAACCCTTGAATCGGTCCTTGGGCCCCTGCCGTTAACGATCATGCCGGGTGAGAGTTAACGCGGGCCTAAAGGCAGGCCGCCTCTCACTATCCTGCAATAAAGGCGGCAAGCAGGGGCGAGCCCGGATAGGCCATCAGGGCACCGGCTGCGATGGCGACTCCGTAGGGGATGTCGCCCCTCGGCTCCATCAGCTGCACCACCCATCCAGGTGCCCCGAGCAGATAGGGGCGTGAATGAAAGCGCGCAAACAGCAGCACCAGGCAGAACAGGCCGCCCATCACTCCGGTCCACAACAGGAACATGCCCGAACCCGTCGCACCCAGCCACAGGCAGGTCGCCGCCATCAGCTTGGCGTCGCCGCCGCCGATCCAGCGAAGGGCGAACATCCCGGCTCCGACCAGCAGGGCGAGGACCGCAATACCGAGGTTCACGGCGACCGTCATGGGGTCAAGCCCGACCACCAGCGCGGCGGGGAAGAAGGCGACGATCAACAGTCCGGAGATCCAGTTGGGGATCTTCATCGACGTCAGGTCCTTGAGCCCTGCGACGATCGCGAGGGCCGGCATGATGCCCAGAAGGATCAGGGTAACGGTGTCCATAAACTGTTATCACCCGGCGACGGTTAAAGCCCGGTTGCCATACGCGTCCCCTGCAAACGAAAGAGGCCGGAGCGTTTCAGCTCCGGCCTCCTGTGGGTTTCAGGACCTGGTTGGCGATCAGGCGCCGGCGGTGCCGCCCATGCCGGTCACGACATCATTGAACTTGCCCTTGATGGTCGTGCCCAGGGCCGTAACGGCCGAAATGATGACAACGGCGATGAGGGCAGCAATCAGACCATATTCGATGGCTGTGGCACCCGACTCGTCGGTCATGAACTGCGAAACAAATTTGGTCATTAAACTGTATCTCCCGGTTGGGGGTGCTTGCGACTGGCGGGGGAAACCGACCAACCATCTGGGCCCCTGAACATCATCAACATGACTCAACCGGGTTAAGTCCAAGCGTATGAGCATCGTTACTCAAAGCTTGATGACGAGGCGCGGGCACAGGGCGGAAATGCAGAAGGGCCGGAGCGTTGCCGCTCCGGCCCTTCCCCGGTTTCAGGACTGTCGTCGGCGATCAGGCGCCGGCGGTGCCGCCCATGCCGGTCACGACAGCGTTGAACTTGGTCTTGATGGTCGTGCCCAGGGCGGTCACGGCCGAGATGATGACGACGGCGATCAGGGCGGCAATCAGGCCATATTCAATGGCCGTGGCGCCCGACTCGTCGGACATGAACTTGGAAACAAATTTGGTCATTGGACTTTCCTTTGGACAGGGAGACGCGAGCTGGTGTGGCGGGGGGAGCCGGTAGCCCGCTTGACCCCCAGATGCAGGATCGTTTTCGCCGAAATGAGTTAAATTCATGTGGTCTCGCGTGGTTACTTGGCAATTTACTCTAAAGGGTTTTGATATTGGCCGCGCACCACATTTCCCTGATGCGCTCAACGCGTCAGGCCCGGCGGAAAATCATGCATTTGAACGAAAAGGGCCGGAGCGTTACCGCTCCGGCCCTCCCCCGGTTTGGGGCTGTCGTCGGTGCCTAGGCGCCGGCGGTGCCGCCCATGCCGGTCACGACCGAGTTGAACTTGGTCTTGATGGTCGTGCCAAGGGCGGTCACGGCCGAAATGATGACGACGGCGATGAGCGCGGCGATCAGGCCGTACTCAATGGCCGTGGCGCCCGACTCGTCGGACATGAACTGCGAAACAAACCTGGTCATGGTTGAAATCCTTCTGGGTTTAAGCAAGCGATCGTTGACACCGACAGAGTCAACGGTTTCAGCCCGCCTGACCCCTTTTTACAACTTCAACATAACTGCGTCAGATTAAAAACAAGTAAAACGAATAACGTTAGAGCCTTTTTCTTTGTTGACGCGTCGTTTACTATAATCTTCATCTCGAACTGTCGATTTCAGACTTTCTTGAGGTTTGCGGGGCAGTGTCGGGCGACGCTCACGCGCGCGCCCTGCTCACTGGAAGTCGACGCCATGATCCGATCCGTTCGCCCCGCCCGATTCATCCCCGCCCTGGTTGCGGCCGCCGTCCTGTTGGTCCCGACCATCGGAACGGCCCAGTCGGGCAGCCTGAATGTCGAGATCGATCAGGCCCAGCGGGTCCAGCTGCGCGGTCCCGCCGGCTCGGTCATCGTCGGTAACCCCGCCATCGCCGATGTGACGGTCGTGGACGCCAACACCCTGTACATCACCGGCAAGGGCTTCGGGGTCACCGAAGTCGTTGCGATTGACGCCATCGGGCGCACGGTGTTCCAGAGCCAGGTGGTGGTAAGCGACGGTTCGGGCTCCGGCCGGGTCCGGATCTGGCGCGGCGGCCAGTCCACGGAAATGGCTTGCGGGGCCTCCTGTTCAGCCACCATCCGCGGCCCCGTCGGCAATCCGCCGACCCCCTAGGAAACCTGCGCCCGTGTCGCACCCTCTCCACCCCCGAAAAGGCCGCCGGCAAAGGCGAGGCCTTGCGCGCAGCCTGCTGCGCGACTCCGGGGGTTCGGCGGCGGTCGAGTTCGGCATGGTCGCCCTGCCGTTCATGCTGATGGTTTTTGCCATCCTCGAGATCGGACTGGTCTTTGTAACGGATTCCATCCTCGAGAATGCGACGATCACGACGGGGCGGCTGGTGCGGACCGGCCAGGCCTCAGACTCGGGAATGACGGCCGAGTCGTTCAGGACGTCGCTGTGCAGCCGGATGAGTATCTTCTCCTCGGACTGCGTCAGCCGCGCACAGATCGACGTCCGCGTGATTCCGCAGTTCGCGACCATCCCGCCCGATCCGATGGACGGCGGTGAATTCGACGAGGGGGTTCTGACCTACAGCAACGGTGCCCCCGGCGACCTGATCCTGGTACGGGTCTGGTACCGGCATCCGCTGATCACAACCTTCCTGTCCCAGGGTCTGTCGCGCCTGGATGACGGGACCGCCATGCTGACCGCGGCAACGGCGTTCAGGAACGAACCGTTATGATGCGGCGCGGTCTGTTCTCGAGATTCGGCCATGACGAGCGCGGTGTTTCCGCGGTTGAGTTCGCCATGCTGGCTCCGGTCCTGATCGCCTTCTATTTCGGCATGGCCGAGTTCTGCCAGGGCTATATGGCCCAGAAGCGAATGGGCCACGTCTCCTCGATGGTCGCCGACCTGGTGGCGCAGGAAGAGTCGGTCAGGACCGAAAACCTGGACGATATCTTCGAGATCGGTGGCCTGATCATGCAGCCATTCGACACCAGCGGCCTGAAACAGCGGGTCAGCAGCGTGACGCGCACCGCTGGCGAGGCCAGGGTGGACTGGAGCTACGGCGACGGCATGACCGCCCGGGCCGTCAATTCCACCATCATCCTGCCGGACGACCTTGTTGTCGACGGCCAGAGCGTAGTGGTGTCGGAAGCGACCTACGACTACGATTCGCCGGTCGATTATTTCATGCCGGGCATCACCGTTTTCTCGCATATCTATTATCTGCGGCCGCGGACCGTCGAAACGACCCTCTGTCCGAACTGCTAGAGGCCGGTCAGCGCCTCTCTCAGCGCCCGGATCTTGGCGTCTGTCTCCGCCAGTTCGGCGGCCGGATCGCTGTCGGCCACGATGCCGGCACCGGCCAGGGTCCGAAAGCGCCACCGGTCCCCGAACCGCTCGAACGAGGCCGTCCGGATCAGCACAGAGGCCGTCAGCCGACCGTCATCCTCGACATGGAACAGGCTGCCACACCACGCACCGCGCGGTGGCTCGTGCAGGGCAATCACCTTCATCGCCTCATGCTTGGGCGCGCCGGTGATGGAACCGGGCGGGAACGTCGCCTCCAGCAGGTCCACCGTTCCGGTTCCAGCCCGTGCCAGGCCGGTCACCGTAGAAACCAGATGATGGACAGTCGGATGGCTCTCGACCTCGAACAGTGCCGTAACGGCGACCGAGCCGGGCTCCGCGACCAGCGACAGATCATTGCGCATCAGGTCGACGATCATCAGGTTCTCGGCCTGGTCCTTGACGCTGGAGCGGAGTTCGGTGGCGAGCACGGCGTCCTCGGCCGGATCGGCATGGCGCGCCCGTGTCCCCTTGATCGGCCGGCTCTCGATGCGCCGGCTCGAGGGATCGAAGGCCAGAAACAGCTCGGGCGAGTTCGATACGATGGCCCGGTCGCCCAGACGCCAGAAGGCACCATAGGCCGCCGCCCGCCCGGCCAGCCTCAGCATGACGTCGAAGGGATCGCCACCGGCGCGCAGCGCGCCGGACCAGCCCCGGGCGATATTGGCCTGGTAGAGCTGGCCGGCCGCAATCCGCTCCACGACATCGCCGACGGCGGCGCAATAGGCCGCCGGCGTCGCTTCCTCGACGAAATCATCGGCGGGAGCCGGGGGGACGACCGGGTCAATGGCGTCGGCCAGCCAGCCCTCGGCCCGGTCGGCCGCCGCACGGGCGGACTCCGGATCATCTCCCCGCCCGAACACACGCACGGCACCGGCCTTGTGGTCGAATGCCAGCATGGCGGGATAGCGGGCCAGCATGAGATCCGGCCAGACCGGATCACGCGGGCCGGTCGCGGGCCGGGCTCCGGCATCATAGGCCAGCAGGCCGACCACCCCGGTCTGGAAGTCAGGGCTCCGCAACCGGTCCAGAGTCCCACCCGGCCCTGAAGCGCCGACATGGACCTGGTCCGGTTCAGCAGCGACAAACGACCAGCGCCCCAGGGTTCCACCATCCGACAGCAGGGCCAGAGGCCCTTCCAGCCGGCGCAGACCCGCAGCGACGGCCAGGGGATCCCGCCAGGGCCGCTCGCGGAGCTCGACCGGGCGCGCCGCCCTGTTCACCTTGTCAGCCGGGCGCCGATCCGGTCGCGCAAGGCTGCATCGACGCCGAGTGCCTGCTCCAGATAGCCGTCCGTCGTCCCGTGAAGCGCAGCGATACCGGCGAATGCCGTATCCAGATAGACAGGCTCAACCCCGAGA
>CANMXH010000062.1 GCA_947501315.1 Caulobacteraceae bacterium
CCGCCGCAAGAAGGGCGAGATCGTCAACGGCTGGGTCTGTCTCGACAAGCCGTTCGGCATGGGCTCCACCGAGGCCGTATCCAAAGTCCGCCGCCTGTTCGATGCGCAGAAGGCCGGCCACGCCGGCACGCTCGACCCGCTGGCCTCCGGCATCCTGCCCATCGCGCTGGGCGAGGCGACCAAGACCGTCCCCTTCATGATGGAGGCGCAGAAGGTCTATCGCTTCACCCTCAACTGGGGGATTTCGACGGACAGCCTCGACCGCGAGGGCGAGATCACCGGCCGCTCGGACGTGCGACCGGATGTCGAGGCGGTGCGGGCGGCCCTGCCGGCATTCGTCGGCGAGATCGATCAGGTGCCGCCGCAGTTCAGCGCCATCAAGGTCGACGGCCAGCGCGCCTATGACCTGGCCCGCGAGGGAACCGATTTCGAACTGGCCAGTCGCCGGGTGATGATCCACGAGGCCACGGTCAGCGACGCGCCCGACGTCGACCATGTCGAGCTCACGATCCGCACCGGCAAGGGCGTCTATGTCCGGTCCCTCGCGCGAGATCTGGCCGCAGTTCTCGGGGCCGAGGGGCATGTTTCCGCCCTGCGCCGTGAGCGGGTCGGACCGTTCTCGACGGAAAACGCCGTCACGCTGGATTTCCTGACCGATCTGGTGCATAGGGACGCCGCCTCGGAAGGCTTGCTTCCCGTCGCGACCGCCCTGGACGACATCCCGGAGCTGGCCGTGACGGATCAGGACGCCTTCTCGCTTCGTCAGGGACGACCGATCGTTCTGCTCCCCCGACAGGTCGAAACGCTCAAAGGCCGCCTTCGGGACGGCTCCAGAACCGTTTCAGCCTTTCAGGGTCAGACCCTCGTCGCTCTCGGTCAGTTGCGGGCCGGTCGACTCGAACCCGACCGCGTATTTAACCTCTAACTGCCCTCAAGTAGCGCTTAGCGCGGTAGGGCAAGGAAAGGACACCCGATGTCGATTACGCCCGAGCGTAAGAACGAAGTCATCGCCGATAACGCCCGCTCCGCCGGCGACACCGGCTCGGCCGAGGTCCAGGTCGCGATCCTTTCGGAACGCATCGCCAACCTCACCGACCACTTCAAGACCCACAAGAAGGACAACCACTCGCGCCGCGGCCTGCTCAAGATGGTCTCGCAGCGTCGTCGCCTTCTTGACCACCTCAGCAAGGTTGATCGCGAGCGCTACACCGCTCTGATCGGCAAGCTGAACCTGCGCCGCTAGGCACAGAAAGCGGATGAGTTTCGGGGCGCGGGCCATGTCCGCGCCTCTTTCCGCATCCAGAGACCGGCGCGCCGCCGGACTTCCGGCGCAGGAACCCGGTCGGTCGAGGCGTTCGCGCCGGGGCCGTGAATCGGGTTCCCGAGGATACTGACGCGAGGGCCATACCGGTCCTCTTCTCCCGGGTTTTCCGCGATGGCGCGGGGACCCATGGACCGAAGGACTGAACGCCCGACGCTCCACCCACTGATGGGACCCCGCGTGGAATTCGCCCGCGGGATACGAAAGACGAAACATGTTCGATATCAAACGCAAGACGATTGACTGGGCCGGACGCCCGCTGACCCTCGAAACGGGCCGTATCGCCCGTCAGGCTGACGGTGCCGTTCTGGCCACCTACGGCGAGACCGTCGTCCTCGCCACCGTCGTCTACGGCCGCGCGCCCAAGCCGGGCCTGGATTTCTTCCCGCTGACCGTCAACTACCAGGAAAAGACCTTCGCCGCCGGCAAGATCCCGGGTGGCTATTTCAAGCGTGAAGGCCGTCCGACCGAAAAGGAGACCCTCGTCTCCCGCCTGATCGACCGTCCGATCCGCCCCCTGTTCGTCAAGGGCTTCAAGAACGAGACCCAGGTCGTCGTCACCGTGCTGCAGCACGACATGGAGAACGACCCGGACATCGTCGGCCTGGTCGCCGCCTCCGCCGCCCTGACCCTGTCGGGCGTGCCCTTCATGGGCCCGATCGGTGCCGCGCGCGTCGGCTATGTCGACGGTGAGTTCGTGCTGAACCCGACCCTCGACCAGATGCCCGACAGCCAGCTCGACCTCGTCGTCGCCGGCACGCTCGACGCCCTGATGATGGTCGAATCCGAGGCCAAGGAGCTCTCGGAAGAGATCATGCTGAACGCCCTGATGTTCGCGCATCGCGGCATGCAGCCGGTGATCGAGGCCATCATCGAAATGGCCGAACACGCCGCCAAGGAGCCCTTCGACTTCACCGCCGAGGATCACTCCGACGTCGTCACCGCCATCCAGAAGCTGGTCGGCGAGGACATCAAGGCCGCCTATACCCACGCCGGCAAATACGAGCGCCGCTCGGGCGTCGACGCCGCCAAGAAGGCCGCCGCCGCCAAGCTGGTGAAGACCGACGAAAACCCGGACGGCGTCGATTCCGCCAAATTCGGTGCGGCCTTCAAGGAATGCGAAGCCCACGTCCTGCGTCGCGACATCATCGACAACGGTCACCGCGTCGACGGCCGCGCCCTCGACAAGGTCCGCGCCATCGTCTCGGAAGTCGGCGTCTTCCCGCGCACCCACGGCTCGGCCCTGTTCACCCGCGGTGAGACCCAGGCCATCGTGGTCGCCACCCTCGGCACCGGCGAGGACGAGCAGTACGTCGACGCCCTGAGCGGGACCTACAAGGAGAAATTCCTCCTCCACTACAACTTCCCTCCCTATTCGGTCGGCGAGACCGGCCGGATGGGCGGCGCAGGCCGTCGGGAAATCGGTCACGGCAAGCTGGCCTGGCGGGCGATCCGTCCCATGCTGCCGTCGTCGGAAGACTTCCCCTACACCATCCGTCTGGTGTCGGAGATCACCGAGTCCAACGGCTCCTCCTCGATGGCCACCGTCTGTGGTTCCTCGCTGGCGCTGATGGATGCGGGTGTGCCGCTGGTTCGCCCCGTCTCGGGCATCGCCATGGGCCTGATCCTCGAGCCCTCGGGCGAGTTCGCCATCCTGTCCGACATCCTGGGTGACGAAGATCACCTCGGCGACATGGACTTCAAGGTGGCCGGCACGCGCGAAGGCATCACCTCGCTGCAGATGGACATCAAGGTCGCGGGCATCACCGAAGAGATCATGCGCAAGGCGATCGCCCAGGCTTCGGCCGGCCGCATGCACATCCTCGACGAGATGGACAAGGCCATCGACGGTGCCCGCACCGAGCTGGGCGAATACGCGCCCAAGATCGAGTCGATCAAGGTTCCGACCGACAAGATCCGCGACATCATCGGCACCGGCGGCAAGATCATCCGCGAGATCGTCGAAAAGACCGGCGCCAAGATCAACATCGAGGACGACGGCACGGTCAAGATCGCTGCCTCGGACCAGGAGAAGATCGACGCCGCCAAGAACTGGATCTCCTCGATCGTGTCCGAGCCCGAGCCCGGCACCATCTATTCCGGCAAGGTCGTGAAGGTCGTCGACTTCGGCGCCTTCGTGAACTTCTTCGGTGCCAAGGACGGCCTGGTCCACGTGTCCCAGATCTCCCTGGAACGCGTCGCCAACCCGACCGACGTCCTGAGCGAAGGCCAGGAGGTCAAGGTGAAGTTCCTCGGCATGGACGATCGCGGCAAGACCAAGCTGTCGATGAAGGTCGTCGACCAGACCACCGGCGAGGACATCACCGACAAGATCAACGCCGAGCGCGCCGAACGCGGCGAGCCCCCGCTGTCCGACGACACCGGCGGCCGTCCCAAGCGTGAAGGCGGCGGTGACCGCGACCGTGGTCGTAGCCGTCGCTAGGACGCGGCGTCACGTCTGAAAAGCAGAAGGCCCCGGTGGAAACACCGGGGCCTTTTTGTTCCGTTCTGAAAGCGGACCTGC
This sequence comes from Caulobacteraceae bacterium, assembly GCA_947501315.1. GTDB lineage: Bacteria > Pseudomonadota > Alphaproteobacteria > Caulobacterales > Caulobacteraceae > Brevundimonas. The sequence goes on from CANMXH010000062.1 coordinate 3,846, forward strand.
CTGTAATCTGCAACGGGTGGTCAGCGGACGTTATTGAAAACAGACCCCATGAACTTCAGCACGAAGTCTGACCGGCAGAATGGAACAGGCGCAGAACTTGCGCCTGGCTTTACCAACTGGAAAGGCCGAGCAAGGACACTGCAAAAGTCGAGGCAGGGTCTTTTCAATGTTCATGCTGCGCGCCGCCGGTTCAATGCTCCTGATCTACGCCCTGTTCAACGCCGCCTTCGGCCTGGACCGTAAGGAGTTGGCATGGCTGATTTCGGCCTTTCTGCTGGCGATCGGCGGGATCGCCCTTATCCTGGCCCAACCCTGGTCGCGGATTGTCGTGCTTGCCACCGCTGTCACCGCCGCCGTCATCGGGGCGATCAGCCAGGTCAGGATGGCTCAGGATGGGAGCATCCGGTTCGAGGATGCAGTCGTTGCCTGGGCGCTCTGGTCCGCACTCTGGCTCGTGACTGCCTATATCGGCTCCAGATACCTGTCTGACCGGGGCATCGTCCTTGAAGGACGGCCCGGCGGCGCGCCCTGATCGCCGGTCAGGCTCCTTTTTCGTCCAGCCTTGCCGTGGCGGCCTGATATGCATCCTGTCGCGTAGCGATCACGTTGAAGCGTTGATTTGGACGTCCCAACCAATCCCGCTCTGAAGTCTGGTAGACACGCAGCGACGTCCGCAATGGGTCGGACGCGGTCATCCGGTAGCCCCTACCGCGGCGCCCGCTTCGCCAAAATCCGCTGCAACGTCCGCCGATGCATCCCCAGCCGGCGCGCCGTCTCCGAGACATTGTGGTCGCACAGCTCATAGACGCGCTGGATATGCTCCCAGCGCACGCGGTCGGCGCTCATCGGATTGTCGGGCGGTTCAGGGGCCTCGCCGGTGGCCAGCAGGGCCTTGACCACATCGTCGGCGTCGGCGGGCTTCTGGAGGTAGTCGACCGCCCCGGCCTTGACCGCCGCCACGGCCGTGGCGATGGCACCATAGCCGGTAAGCATGATGATGCGGGCGTCCTCGCGCCGGTCGCGGATGGCCTCGACCACCTTCAGCCCGTTGCCGTCCTCCAGCCGCATGTCCAGCACGGCGAAGGCAGGCACGGAGGTCTTCAGCGCCTCGAAGGCCTCGGCCAGCGAGGCCGCAAGCGTCACCTCGAACCCGCGGCTCTCCAGGGCGCGGCCCAGACGGGTGCGCAGGGCATTGTCGTCGTCCAGCACCAGCAGGGTCTTGTCGGCGAGGGCGGCGATCCGGGCTTCGGTATCAGGCATCAGGCGTCTCCAGCTCTGCTCAATTCGGTAAGGGTACGGCGACGTTCAAGGTTCAGACGGGGGGTGCGACATCACGACGGCACTTCCAGCGCCGGGCGGGACCAGCGTACCGCCACCCGCGCGCCCTTGGGCTGGCCCTTGGCCGGGGTCTGTCCCCCGTCGCCGGGACCGACAAAGACCTTGCCGCCGGTGCGTTCCAGCAGGGTGCGGGCGATGAAGAAGCCCAGTCCCATCCCGCCCTGGCTGGGAGCGATGGTCTCGGGCACCGGCCCGGCCTTGGCCGCCTTCCGTCCCTTGCGGCCCGGCGCAGCGGCGGCGACCGAGGCGGCGATCTGGGCCGCCAGCGCGCGGCGCGCCTTGCCCTGGGGCCGGCTGGTCACATAGGGCTCGCCCAGACGCGGCAGGATATCGGCGGGAAACCCGGGCCCGTCGTCGACGACCTCGATCTCGATGAAACCGGCGTCGACAAGCGCCCGTACCCGCACCTTCGAGCCGGCAAAATCGGCGGCGTTCTCGACCAGGGTCGACAGGCCGTGAATCACTTCGGGCAGACGGCGCACGCGCGGTACGGGCTCGCCCGAGGCCGTGCGCACCGAGACCTCGAAGGCCAGGTCAAAACCGCGATGCGGCTCGACCACCTCTTCCAGCAGGGCTTTCAACCCGACCTCGGCGAAGGCCGTCTCGCCCTCCTCAGGCTGTTGCGAAAGGCGTTTGAGAATCTCACGGCAGCGCTCGGCCTGTTGCAGGATCAGGGCCGCATCCTCGGCCGCCGGGCCGTCCTTGGCAGAAGCGCGCAGCAACTCCTTGGCCACCACCTGGATGGTCGCCAGCGGCGTGCCCAGTTCATGCGCGGCCGCCGCTGCCAGCCCGCCGAGGGCCGCCAGCCGCTGCTCGCGTTGCAGGACGTCCTGGGTCGTGGCCAGGGCCAGTTCCAGCTTCTCGGCGTCCGCTGCCACCCGCCAGGCATAGGCCGAGGTGAAGATCACCCCCGTCACCAGCGCCATGCCGATGCCGAATTTGTAGAGCGGCGGCAGGTTCAGCTCGGTCCCCGCCTGCCAGGGCAGCGGCAGGGCGATGAAGAACAGGCTGACCGTCGCAGCCAGCACCATCAACCCCATGAGCGCGGCCTGCCGTCCCGGCAGCGAGGCCGCCGCCACCGTTGCCGGGGCGACCAGCAGCAGACAGAAGGGGTTCTGCAGCCCGCCGGTAAGCCCCAGCAGGATCGACAGTTGCAGGATGTCGAACCCCAGATGCGCCGCCGTCTGCCGGCCATCGGGCAGGGATCCGTCGCTCCGGTTCAGCCGGGCGGTGGCGTTCAGATTCATCACCACACTGGCGGCGATGGCGGCCAGACAGCCCCACAACGGCAGGTCGAAATGGAAATAGAGGGTGGCCGTGCCTATCGTCGCGCTCTGCCCGAAAATGGCCATCCAGCGCAGGATGACGAGGGTGCGCAGGGACAGGCCCCGGCTGCGGCGCGGCAGGTTACGCCAGGCCGGGACACGGCCCGGATCATCGGACGCGGACGTTGACTGCGGCTTTTGAGGCTCTTGGGACAGGCTCACCTCTCTTCTATAGACCTGTCGTGCGCCCGCGTGCGCGTTTTTGAGGGGGCCATGATGCCGCGCCGTTCCATCCTGCTGTTCGCTGGCGCCTGTGTCGCCCTCGCCGCCATTGTGGCGGTCGGGACCATCGTGATGGTGACCGGTCGCGACGACGGTAGTCTGGCCTCGGGCCAGATCAGCTCAACGGGCCAGCCCGACGTCGGCGGCCCCTTCCAGCTGGTCAATCAGGACGGTCAGGCCGTCGACCAGACCCTGTTGAACGGGAAATGGTCGCTGGTCTTCTTCGGTTTCACCTATTGCCCCGACTATTGCCCGACCACGCTCCAGATGCTCGAGGCGACCAAACAGGCGCTGGGGGACCGGGCCGACGACATCCAGATCGTCTTCATCTCGATCGACCCGGAGCGTGACACCCCGCAGGCGCTGAAGGACTATCTGTCCTCGGACGGCTTTCCCGAGGGCGTCATCGGCCTGACCGGCACGCCCGAACAGGTCCGGGCCGCCGCCACGGCCTACAGGGCCGTCTACCAGAAGGTCGGTGAGGGCGAGGGCTATGCGATGAACCACTCGCTGACCATCTATCTGATGGGCCCGGACGGACGCATGCGAAGCGCCCTGGGCCACGATCTGGGGCCCGCCAATGCGGCCCGGGTCATCGAACAGGCCATGGCGCGGGGGTAATCCTCCCCCATCGGGGGAGGGGGACCGCGAAGCGGTGGAGGGGCGCCGGCCCCACGCTCCGGCGTCCTGATCCAACCACCCCTCCACCACGCTTCGCGCGGTCCCCCTCCCCCTTCGCTTCGCTTGGGAGAGGAATAAATCTTTTTGCAGTGCAATGCGTTCTATGGTGCTCTGCCGCATAACGGCAGGGCCGTCCCAGGGATTCCATGCTCTATTCGCTTCACGAGCTCGCCTATCACTCGGCGACGCCGTTCCGGTTCGGGGCCCAGTTGGCCCGCCAGTTCTGGACCTCTCCCTTCAATCCGGCCTCGGACACCGCGATCGGCCGCACGGCCTTCGCCTCGGCCGGCCTGTTCGAGAGTGTGACGCGTCGTTACGGCAAGCCCGCCTGGGGCCTTGAGACCATTACCATCGGCGAAAAGCCGGTGCGGACCACCGAACAGATCATCTGGTCCTCGCCCTGGTGCCGGCTGGTGCGGTTCGCCCGCCATCTCGGCGACCTGAAACGGGCGGGCAAGCCCACGGCCGCCCCGGCGGTGCTGATCGTCGCCCCCCTGTCGGGCCATTACGCCACCCTGCTGCGCGGCACGGTCGAGGGCTTCCTCCAGGACCACGACGTCTATGTCACCGACTGGGTCAATGCCCGTCAGGTGCCGATGCTCGAAGGCCGGTTCGACTTCTTCGACTATATCGACCACGTCCGGACCATGCTGGGCCAGATCGGGCCCCGCGCCCATGTCGTCGGCGTCTGCCAGCCCGGACCGCCGGTGCTGGCCGCCTGCGCCCTGATGGCCGCAGACAAGGATCCGAACCGGCCCGCCTCCATGACCTTCATGGGCTCGCCGATCGATGCCCGCCTGTCGCCGACGGTGACCAACCAGCTGGCAGAGGCCAAGCCCTTCACCTGGTTCAAATCGAACATGATCCACACCGTGCCCTGGCCCTATCCGGGCTTCGGACGGCGGGTCTATCCGGGCTTCGTCCAGCTCTACAGCTTCATGTCCATGAACGAGGACAAGCACGTCGACGCCCATCGCGACTATTTCGGTCACCTGGTCTCGGGCGACGGCGACGGGGCCCAGAAGCACGAGGCCTTCTACGACGAATATCTCTCGGTGCTGGACCTGACCGAGGAATTCTATCTCCAGACCATCGACATCGTCTTCCAGCAGCATCTGCTGGCGCGCGGCCTGCTGGAGCATCGCGGCCGCAAGGTCGATCTGACGGGCATCACCGACATCGGCCTGATGACGGTCGAGGGCGGGCAGGATGACATCTCGGGCGTCGGCCAGACCCAGGCCGCCCATACCCTGTGCACAGGCCTGCCGGACGACCGACGGGTGCTGTATGTTCACCCCGATGTCGGCCACTATGGCGTCTTCAACGGACGCCGCTTCCGCGACGACATCTATCCGCGGGTGCGCGACTTCATTGCGAAGAACGAGGCCATAGTTGCAGTACCGGAACGGCCAGCGGCTGCCGCTTGAAGGACTGACGGCCCGGCTGTCGGTCAATCCACGCGCCCGCCGGCTGTCGATCCGTATCGACGCCCGCGCGGGCGAAGCCGTGCTGATCGCCCCGTCCGAACGCAAACTGGCCGAGGTCGTGGCCTTCGCCCGCACCAAGGCCGACTGGATGCGCGAACGGCTGGCCGAACGGCCGCAGGGCACGCCGATCGCGCCCGGGGCGGTCATCGACCTGTTTGGCCGGCCGACGCGGCTGATCTCCACCGGTGGCGCCGGCGCTGCCCGCCTGACCGAGGACGCCGACGGTCCCCTGATCGCCTCGGGCGGCGAGGGCGAGGCCTATGCGCGCCGGGTCGAAAACCTGTTCAAGCGGGTGGCCAGGGACACGCTCCAGACCCGCACCGATATCCATCTCCGCACCCTGGGCCAACGCCCGGTGAAGATGTCGATCGCCGATCCGAAATCCCGCTGGGGCTCCTGCAGCCCGCACAACCGCTCGATCCGCTACAGCTGGCGCGTCGTCATGGCCCCGCCCGCGGTGATCGACTATCTGGCCGCCCATGAGGTGGCCCATCTGGTCCACGCCGACCACAGCCCCGCCTATTGGGCCGTGGTCCAGCGCCTGGTCGGCGACCACCGCCCGTTCCGCAAATGGCTGCGCGAGAACGGGCCCGCGCTTCACGCCGTCGGCCGCTAGCCTGCCTCACGGTCCGCTCATCCCCGCGAAAGCGGGGACCCAGGGCTTTGGGTGAACGGAGAGTCCCGTTGGCTTCGACCGCCAGTCCTGAAACGCCGGAGTCAGGCTGGACAGAACCGGGTCCCCGCTTTCGCGGGGATGAGCGGCATGGGGAAGGAGCCAGCCACTCAGAAGAACAGCGGCTCGGCCTTCTTCTCGGGCGGCGGTGCCGCTTCCGGCCGCTGGTCGGGAACCTCACGCTGCGGCTGGGGTGCGGTCGGGCGCACCACCGCCGGCCCGGGCTCGGTGCGGCGCGCCGGCGCCGGTTCGCGCGGCATCGGCTCCAGCTGGGCCTCGTCCACGGGATCGACCCCGGCCGGCGGACTGTCGCCGAAGATGTCCCCGATGCGGCCGATCAGATTCTCGACCGGGCTCGGCGGCACCCAGCCTTCGGGCATGGCCGGGCCGTCCGGGATGGCCGGGGCATTCAGGCGCGGCAGGGCCGCCTCCATGAAGCCGCGCCAGATGGCCGCCGGGGACGAGCCGCCGGTGACACCGCGCATGGCGGTATTGTCGTCCTTGCCGACCCAGACGGCGGTGACGAAGCCGCCGGTATAGCCGACGAACCAGGCGTCCTTGTAGTCCGAGGTGGTGCCCGTCTTGCCGGCGATGTCCCGGCCGGCGATGGCCGCCGCGCGGCCCGTGCCCGAGGTCATGACGCCACGCAGCATCTGGTTCTGATAGTAGAGGTACGGGTTCGAGATGGCCTGGACCGGCCCGGCCTCGCGGCTGGCCCGCTGGTAGATCACCCGGCCCTCGGGCGAACGGATCCGGCTGATGCCGAAGGCCGTGACCCGCTTGCCGCCATTGGCGAAGGCGTCATAGGCCTGGGCCATTTCCAGCGGCGAGACCTCGACAGCCCCCAGCGCCATGGCCGGCTCCAGCCCGATCCGGCTGGTGATCCCCAGACGACGGGCGGTGCGGGCGACATTGTCCCGCCCGATCTGGTCCGCCATGCCGGCGGCGATGGTATTGGTCGACTGGGCCACGGCCTGGGCCATGGTCATCTCGCCGGCGAACGAGTCCGAATAGTTGCTCGGCGACCAGTTGCCGATGCGGATCGGGGCATCATTGACCATGGTCTCGGGCGTGTAACCGGTCTCCAGCGCTGTCAGATAGACGAACGGCTTGAAGGCGGACCCGGCCTGGCGGCGCGCATCGGTGGCCCGGTTGAACTGGCTTTCGGCATAGGAGGCACCGCCGATCATGGCCCGGACCCGGCCCTCGCCGTCCAGCGCGACCAGTGCCGCCTGCTGCACCCCCCTGGAGCGGTCGCGGTCGAGGATACGGCGCACCACCCGCTCGGCCTGGGTCTGGAGGGTCAGGTCCAGCGTGGTCTCGACGATCATGTCCTCGGTCGGCTCGCCGACCAGTTCGCGGATCTGCTTGTCCAGCCAGTCGATGAAATACTGGGCGTGCTGGGTGGCCAGGGTGCGCGAGACGCGGACCGGCTCGGTCACGGCGGCGGCGCGCTGTTCGGGCGTGATGACACCGGCATCGACCATCTCGTTCAGCACCACGGTGGCGCGCGTGGCCGCCCGTTCGCTCTCGGACACCGGCGAATAGCGCGACGGTGCCTTGAGAAGCCCGGCCAGCAAGGCCGCCTCCCCGACCGTCAGCTGTTTGGCGCTCTTGTCGAAATAGCGCTGCGAGGCCGCCTCGATCCCATAGGCCCCGGCACCGAAATAGACGCGGTTCAGATACAGGGCGAGGATCTCCTGCTTCGAAAATTTCATCTCCAGCCAGACCGCCAGCATCAGCTCCTGGACCTTGCGCTTCATGTTCTGGTCGGGGGACAGGAACAGGTTCTTGGCCAGCTGCTGCGTCAGGGTCGAGCCGCCCTGGACCACGCGACCGGCGCGCATATTGGCCGCCATGGCCCGGCTCATGCCGATCGGGTCGAAGCCGGGGTGAAAATAGAAGCGCCGGTCCTCGATGGCGATGAAGGCCGCGGGCACATAGTCGGGCAGGGCGTCCAGATCGGCCGGCGGGGCCTGCTGGGTGCCGCGCACCGCGATCAGGGCACCGTTGCGGTCCAGATACGTGATCGAGGGCTGGCGATCGACATTGTACAGGGTCGAGGTGTCAGGCAGGTCCCGGGCGAAGACGGCGAAGAAGACCACCAGGAAGATCGCCCCCCAGACGGCCAGAACCGTGCCCCAGTAGAGAACGCGCTGCATCGGCGTGCGTTCGGATTGCGGCCCCGCGCCGCCGCCACGTCCGAAGCTGAAGTCGAAGCCCGCCATCGAAACCTCATCAAACCCGCCCCGCTCTTAGCCGGTCGCGGCGCGCGCGGGAACCGCCCCGCACGACTCACAGGACTGTGAGGGCATTTTCCGCCGAAACCATGACGCTTCGCAGGCCTATTCGAGAAACGCCTTCACCTCTGCCGCGAAACGGACCGGCTGGTCCAGCATGATGAAATGGGCGCTGTCATCGATCCGGGTCA
>CANMXH010000063.1 GCA_947501315.1 Caulobacteraceae bacterium
ACCAGCACCAGGGTCTTCTGTTCCAGCTTGATGCCGAGCGAGGGTGAGGACTGGGTGTTGGTCACGACCCGGAACGAGAAAAAGGGCCGGTTCAGCCCGACCGCCGCCTTGACCGAGCCGATGCCGTCGACATCGCCGGTCTCGGTCTCTTCCAGCATCAGGGTGTACCAGCGATGGCGGGGTTCGATCTGGCCGGCAAAGCTGTCGCGGCTCAGGTCCAGCCGTTCGGCCAACTGGTCGGGATCCTCTGGCAGGCTGGTGAAGCCCGGCCCGGACAGGATGGCCAGTTCCAGCAGGAAGTCGAGGTCGGCGGGGCCGGCGGGGCGGACGACGAGCATGGGTTACATCGTCTCCAGACGCAGGGCTTTGAGTTTCACTGCGTCGATCTCGCCCGAGGCGATCTTGCACAGGATCAGGGCGCTGAGCTGGGCACGTTCGACGAAGCTGGCGGGCCAGGCGAACTCCTGATCGGAATGGATGTCGCCGCCCAGGACGCCGAGGGTGTCGATATTGGGCAGGCCGGCGGCGTGCAGATTATTGCCTTCGCAGACGCCGCCGGACGGCTTCCAGGCGATCGGCTGGCCCAGCAGGGCACCGGTCTCGCGCACGGCCTCGAACAGGGCGGTCTGGCTGGCGTCCATCGGCTTGGGCGCGCGGGTCATGCCGCCGTGCAGGTCCAGCGTCAGGCCGGGGAAGGGGGGCTCAGCAGCGATCTGGCGGACCGTTTCGGCGATCCAGGCCGATGACTGGGCGTCCGGGACGCGGACGTTGAAGCGGACGACGGCATTGTCAGCGACGACATTCAGGGCACCGCCGCCGCTGATCTTCGCGACGTTGACGGTGACGCCCTCACGCTGGCCGTTCAGGCCGTGCAGGCGGGCGGCGATCATGGCCGCGCCGGCGACCGCATTGGCCCCTTCGTGGAAGGCACGGCCGGCATGGGCAGCCTTGCCCGTGACGATCAGATGATAGTTGCCGCTGCCCTTGCGCGCGCCGGCCAGGGTCCCGTCGGAAAGCGCCGGCTCATAGGTCATGCCGACATGGCCGCGCGCGCCCAGTTCGGCCAGCAGGGAGGCTGAGGCGGGTGAGCCGATCTCCTCGTCCGGAGACAGCAGGACGGTCCAGCCGACACGCGCCCGGTCCGGATGGGTCTCGAACGCTTGCAGTGCGGCCAGAAGGACGGAAATGCCGCCCTTCATGTCCGCTATGCCCGGGCCATTCAGGGCCCCGTCGGCGCGGGTCGTGACGGTCTGGAAGGGGCTCTCGGCCGGGAAGACGGTGTCGTAGTGACCGGTCAGCACGACCTGGATCGGCGCGTCGGGGCGGGCGGTAATCCTCAGCGCATCGGCATGGGCCTCGTTGCGCACCGCACCGTCGTCTGTGACGGTTGTGGAGCCCTGTGTCGGGATGCGCATGACCTCGGCCGGCAGGTGCCGGGCCTCGGCCTCGAGCAGCGCCAGGACCCGGGCCAGACCATCCGGATTCCGGCTGCCGGAATTGACATTCGCCCAGTCGACGGCGCGGCCGACGATGGCGGGCTCGCGCGCTGCGACATGGTCGAGCACGATCTGGTCGGGGGGTAGAATACGCATGCACCCCAACCCTAGCGGTCCGGGCGGGAAAGGTGAAGGTGAGCTGCGGGTTTCCCCTCGCCGACGAGCGAGCTAGGCTCGGCCCATCTTCATGGAGGGACTACCCAATGACTGACTGGATCAAGGCTGTGAATCCGATGGCGTCGATCACGACCGAGGCCGAGGCGATCGGAGCAGCGCGTGCCAGTGCGCTGGCGATCTTTCTTGGCGTGATCTGGGGTGCCGTCGGCGTCTATTTTCTGGTGTCGGGCGGTTCTGCCGAGATGGAGGCTGCGATGGCCGCTGCGTCCGCCGATGCGCCCGAGATGGCGGGGATGGGTGAAATCGCAATGCAGATCGCCATGTGGAGCGCGATCGGCCTGTGCGGCATTCAACTGGTGTTGGGTCTGGTTCAGTGGGGCAAGCCGAATGTCGTCATCCCGATCATCTTCACGATCCTGGTGGCGTTCAGCCTTCTCTCCGGCGTGTTCGGAATGGTGATGTCGGGGCAGGACGGCACGGCTGAAGCGGCTGCGCCGGGCTGGCAGTTGTATGTCGGGCTCGTGATTCTGGTTGTTCAGCTGGACCTTCACATCGCCGGCATCCGGGGCGCGCGTGCGCTTGATCGGATCCGCATGGCAGCCGCCCAGTAGGGCCTGCTCAAAGCCCCGGGCGTCGGTCCTCGCGGCCGGCGTCCGGTTCGCGGCTCTGCCGGCGCCAGCGGATCGACAGACTGGCCTCGCCCTGTCCGCCGAATTTTGAACTCACCGTCAGGTTCCGGCGCACCTGCCACTCGACATTGACCTCTGCACCGGTCTCGCCACCGCCGATGATCTCCAGATAGATGTCGTCGGTGATGTAGCGACCGCCGGCGACCGTCAGGCTTGACGCCTGGCCGCCGAACGACAGCCGGTCCAGTCCGGCCAGTGTCCTCAGATTTCCGATCACATCGAATCCTCCGCCTCCGGCCAGGGCCGCAACGCCGGCCGCCAGTTGCGCTGCCTCGAGGGGCGAAAGCTGGGACGCCGAGCGTCCGAACAGGACCCGGGACAGGATTTCGTCCTGTGGCAGGGCCGGGGTCGAGGTCAGGACGATGTCCGGCCGCGCCGCCGTACCCGTGACCCGGATGGAAGCTGTCAGGGCCGGATCTTCGCGGATCGCCGTCAGGTTCAGGCGGATCTGCTCCGGATTGGTCGAAAGGGTCACCACGCCGCGCGGGTCGAAGACGAACCGCTTGCCGGCGAAGTCATAGTCGCCCCGGACCACACGGGCCGTGCCGCTCAGGGTCGGCCGGGCGATGGTTCCGGTCACGCGGGCGTCGACGTTCATTTCGACGTTCAGCCCGCGCCCGATCACCCGTACGTCGCCGCCCGGGGACCGCAGGGCGATATCAAGTCCGAATTGAATACCGCGCTGCTGGTTCTGGTCCGCCTCGGGGACGTCGCCACCGGGGCGGTTGATCTCGATCACGTCCATACTCACGATCCCGGTCGAGCCGGGCGGATTGGCCTCTATTCGCGCCTGGTCGATGTCCATCTCGCCCGCCAGGGTGATGTTGCCTTCGGTGCCGCGGGTCACGGTCAGAAGCCCGGAGGCCCGGGCTTCGGCGATGTCGTTGTCGATGATTCGGAACCGGTTGAGCAGCAGCTGGAAGCTGGATCCCGAGCCCTCTTTCAGGCCGATCCTGCCGTTGCCGCTTATGGATCCTCCTGCGCCGTCGATGGCACTGAAACGCTCAACCAGGCCCGTCGTGTCGTCGAAGCGGCTTGCGAGGGTGACATTGTCCAGTCGAACACCCGTCGCGCTGTCGCGGAAGCTGCCCTGTTGCAGATCCAGCCGGCCGTTGAGACGCGGCTCGGCTATTGAACCGGCGATCGCGGCCCGGGCGTTGATCTGACCCGAGAGGGATCGCTCGCCACCGGCCAGAAGGTCCCAGATCGGCTGGATCTGTCCCTCGATCGATACATCACCCGACATTGGGCGCGTGCGAACGATCGCCAGCCGCAGAGGCGCAGCGGACGCCTCGACGGGCAGGGTGATATCCGCCACGGCCCGCACCGCGTCCCCGTCTGCCGCATTGGCCTGGACGCGAAGGGTATTGTTGACGAGCTGGGCGTTGACTGTGCCGTCGACCGCGATGCCTCCGGGTGCGTCGATGCTGCGGATACCGTCGAGTGAGACATTGGCCGAGCCGGAGAGGTCATCGCCGGCACCGCGCAGCGACAACCGGCCGGTGATCCGGCCGCGCATATCCTGAATCAGGGAGCCGAGGTCGATGCTGGTCAGGTTGGCCTCGATGACGGCCGCCCGGGAATCCTGACGCAGCTCGGCCAGGAGCACGCCGCCACCGATGCCCAGATCGAGCCGGGCGATACGTCCATCGCCCGACAGGGCTATGACCGCGGGATTGCGGGTATTGAAGGCGATTTCTCGCACACGCCCGCCGCCCTCGAGGACGACGGTCTGGGAGGGGCCGCTGCGCGAATAGACTCCGCTTCCCTCGAATGACACCGGGGTGTCCCCGCCGACGTCGGCCTTCAGCGCAAATGGCAGACGATCCAGTTTGCCGCGACCGTTGAGTTCGAAGGCGCGGAGGACCCAGTCCGAACCTGCAAGCCGCACGTTTTGCCCGGTGATATCCAGGATGGCGCTTTCGGCCCCGGTCCCATCGGTCAGACGGATTCGGCCATCTGCCGTGCCCGAGGTGAGAAAGGCCCCGGCGCGCGCTGTGAAGGACAGGTTGGCGCTTGACGGGATATTCGCCGACAAGGCGAGCGCGCCCTCGGCGGCGATTCCGCCGGCGTCCAGACTCACCCCGGTCAGCCGCAGACTGTCACCGCCGAGGAAGAAGTTTCCGCTGGCTCTTGCCGGGCCGTAGTTTGAACCGGCGGTCAGGGCTATGCGACCGTCCGAGCCATCGTCTCCCTGCCGAAGGCTCAGGATCATTTCGGCGTCAGTCAGCATAAGTGAGCCGGCGCTCACCCGGGCGAAACCGGCCTTCAGGTCCGCGCGCGGTTCGGCCAGGGTTCCGGTCAAGGTGCCCTCGCCAGTCATGGTTCCGTCAATGGCGACCGGACCCACGCCGAAAGGCCCTGTGGCGTTCCAGTCCAATGCGATCCGCATGACCCCGTCACCCTCGATCAGACCCCGGGCCGCCGCCGTGGCCCGGGCTCCGGTCAACTGCGCCCGCTCAAGCGCGACCTGACCGTTATCCAGCGTCCCTGTCAGTTGCAGGCGCGGCGCGGACCCCAGCAAACGGTCCAGTTCCTCCATGCCGGTCGTCAGACCGCGCCCACGCCCGTCGAATCCGAGCTGCCAGGCGGCACCATTGCGGGCGATGGACGCCGAAACGGCACCACCGAACCGGCCTCCTGCTTTCGGGTGCAATCGCGCAGCATCGGTGATGTCGGCGCGACCGCGGAAACCGAGCCCCCCGAGGAGCGTTTGCCGGCCCGACCCCGTCAGGGTCACCGCCTGCCCGGTCAGATTGACTCGCTCCAGAAGGACAGCACCGTCGGCCTGTCGCTGGGCCTCAAACGAGAGCCGCGGTGTTCTCCCCAGCAGGCTGCCGACAATCCCGGCGGTTGAGCCGCCCCGGGCGCGGAGGTCTCCGTCCAGATCAATGCGCCCCGTTCGGAACCGAACATTGAGCGGTCCGCCGAGGCTTTGGGCCCGATAGCTCAACAGCTCGGGACCGATCAGGTCCAGGGAACCGTCCAGCCGCCATTGCGAGGCATCGCCACGGAATACACCCGCATAGGCCGCCGCCGCCCCGCTCGTCTGTCCGGTCAGCCGGCTGAGGGATCGTGTCGTGATGGCGAGCCTGATTCCGTCCGGGCTGCTCTGGTCCCTGAGTCTGATCTCACCGCTGGCGCGGGACTCCAGGTTCTCTGCGATCAGCCGCCAGCCGACCCCGATCCGTCCGTCGTCATCGCTGTCGCCTGAGGTCGCAAAGCCGAACCGCACGGTGCGACCGATGCGCTCTGCGAACGGGGCCAGCAAATCTGAACCTGAGAAGTCTGCAAAGCCTGAAATCCGTGTCCGGGTCTCGCCGTACCGGCCCCGGATCACCAGCGGTACGAAGTCGCCGGTGCGTACCGTCGCATCGACGATCTCGCCATTGACGACCGCCGTCGCGAAGAAGGGCTGGTCCGGCGAATAGCCGAGGGCTCCTGCCAGTGGTCCGCCGCGGGCCTCGCTGGCTCTCAGGTTCAGCCTCAGGTCCTCGAGATCGTTTCCGATTGTCGCATTCAGACGCAGAAAGTCGCCCGGCCGGCTGTTGCTGACGGCATTGACGACGGCCGTCCTGGTTCCCTTGCGAGGCAGGCGGGTCTCGCCCGACAGCCTCCAGCGCCCGTACTCCCGGCTGAAGCCCTCGAGCAGCTCGATGTCGGCTGAAAACCGGTCGATATCGATCGACAGCGGCTGTGGACCGGGCGGTTCGGTCGAGGGCCCGATTTCGGGGCGACGGATCAGCCGGACAACCCCGGCCTCGATGTCAGTCGCGTGGAACCGGCGGGTAATCAGGGGCCACCAGTCCCAGTCGATCCGAACCGTTCGCGCTTCCAGCCAGACGCCGCGTTTATCAGTGACGGTGACACGGTCGACGGTGAAGTCGTCGAACAGGTCGCCGCTTAAACCCTCAACATTGATCCGGCCAAAGCGGCCGAGTTCCTTGCCGTCGACCAGGGCGGTTACCCGCTCCCGCCCGGTGTCTGAAAGGAGATACATCCTTCCGCCGACTGCGATCACGATGAGCAAAGCCGCCACGACGGCCGCCGCCATACCACCGAAAAAGGCCAGGGCCTGCAGTCGCGTGCGCGTCTTGCCCACGGCCTCGGCAGGCGTATCCGGAGCGTCGTCGGGAGGAGGGGCGGTATCGGTCAAAATGCCTGGCCGATGCTGACATAGATCTGGAAGTCGGCGTCGCCGTCACGCCGGTCAAGCGGGAAGGCGATGTCGGCGCGGATCGGACCGAAGGGCAGTCTGTAGCGCACCCCGATGCCGGCTCCATAGCGCAGGTTGTTGAAGTCCGGCGTTGGCTGGAAGCCGATAGCCCCCGCATCGACGAAGGCGACGGCCTCGAAATTTCGCCAGACATTGCGACGGATTTCGACAGAGGTTTCGAACAGGCTCAGACCGCCCCGCGGGGTGTTGTCGGGAAGCCGCGGCCCGACACCCTGATACTCAAACCCGCGCACCGAACCACCACCGCCGGAATAGAACAGGCGGTCCGACGGCACGGTCAGCTCCTCACCGCCGATAATCGAGCCCATACGCACCCGACCCGCCAGCACCGTCCCGGCTCCGTCCTGCAGAGGCAGATACCCGGTCACCTGGGCCTCGGTCCGAACGAACAGCGTCGTATCCTCGCCCGTGACGGCCGTGGGCTGGACGGAAGCGGAAAGACGCCAGCCGGACTTGGGGTCAAGCGGGTCGTCGGAACGGTCCAGATAGGCACTGCCGCGTGCAGTCAGGATCAGCAGGTCACGGTCGAAATTGACCGGCATACGGGTCAGCGGATCGAACCGGTTCTCGTCGTATTTGCCCGCATCCAGCCCGATGCCGAAACTCACATGCGACGTTTTGCCGAGCCGTTGTTGCAGGTCGGCCGAGAGGGCGATGGCGGTTCGGCGATAGGCGTCCGTGTCTTCGTTCAGCAGGGCCCCTGACAGCTCGAGGGATTCACCGGGACGACGCCAGTGGGGCAGGCTCAAAGCGAGGCCCAGACGGCTGTCGACATCCGCCGCGCGAGCCTGCCAGACCAATGTGTCGGCGCGCCTGAAACGGTTATGCCAGGTCCAGATCAGGTCGACACCAGAGCCCTCGGCGGTCGAGAAGGTCGCCCCGGCCTCGAGGATGCGTCGCGGGCGGTCGGTCAGGGTGATGATGATCGGGCGGTAGCCGTCGGCATTGGTCTGGTCGCCGGGTGCCAGCGCCACACCGACGCTGTCATAGACCCCGGTATCAAGCAGCCGACGCTCCAGCTCTGCAACGTCCTCAGGATCGTAGATCTCGCCCTCGGACCATGGTGCCAGCCCGGCAACCCAGTCTGAGTCTGTCCGGCTTGTTGTTTCGAGCCTTACACCGTCCAGCCTGACCAGGGCCCCGGCCGCGATCCGGAAGCTCGGCTGGACCGTGAAGGCGGTGTGATCGACCACCACCCGGCGGGGCTGGGCGGTCGCGTCGGCATAGCCGCGGCGAGCCAGTCCGGCCACGAGCCGGCCCTCGGCGGAGATGATGTCGCCGGCGCGGCCCGGCTGACCCGGAGACAGTCCGACCTCAACCCTCACCGCGTTCCCGGTCACTTCATCGGGTGCCGGTTCGGTCCAGAACACGTCGATCCGGGCCAGTTCGAAGCGGCGTCCCGGGGTCACATTGACGACGGCGACGGGGGCATCTTCGCCCTCGACGAGGTCTTCGAGCAACGGCTGGTAATAGCCCTCGGATCGCAACAGCGCCTCGGCCGCCTGCAACGCGCCTCTTGCACGGCGGCGGGCTTCGAAGCGGTTGGACGGGACACTGTCGACCTCGCCAACGGCGCGGACCAACTGCGCTCGCAGACCGGCATCCATAGCCCCGCGAATCTCGGCGCGTGGGTCTGCGACGGCGGAGGTAGCCAGCAAGAGAACGCCAGCCATGCTGATGAAAATCAAGGCTGGCCTTGGCGTCAAACTGGGACCTTCATCAGGGTGCGGAGATCGACGCCATCGCTTGCCGCCGGGCTGCCGACGGCGTGGCGACCGGGGTCAATAGAAGAGCGTTTCACTTTCGGGTTGAACCGACTCCTCGGATGACTGCTTTTCAGCGGGCATGGCGGTCGAATCAGCCGGCAGAGCCTCGGCAGCGCCCGTTCCAGCAACCGGAACCCCGGCATCCTCGGCAGCAGGCGCAACAGGCACCTCAAGCGGTGCCTCCGAAACCGCTGCATCATTGGCGAACGGATCGTTGCAGGCAGTCAGTCCGGAGACAGTTGAAAGGATCAGGACAGCGATCAGGCGTTTCATCAGCAGCGTCTCCCCCGGGAACGGCCCTCCAATGCTTGGCCGCATGACCTGTTCCATAACCCCGAACGCGCGCCTGGTCACCACGCGCCGAAACTATTCGTTCGAGAATTTGCGTTAGGGTGCAGAAACGATGGGGGCGTGAATGACCACTACGGCCTATGCCATGGTGTCGCTGGTGCGGTACCGGGAGCTCAAGACACGGATCGCACTGGCGGCCTTTATCGGCTTTACGGCATGGTTTGTGGTCCCCTCGATCTGGCCTCCGCTGTGGTTTGCGGCGGTTCTGGCCACTCAGGCGCTCGATTGGGCGGTTTTCAGGCGGTTCCGGCTTCGGCAGGATTGGCAGCCGGACCGTCTCTACCTCGCCCTTTGCTGCGCGGTCACAGTGCTCGGTGTGGCTGTCTATGGGGCCATGAGCGTCTACATGTGGTTCGCCGGTGGCGAGGTCGGGCGTGTGTTCGCCATGATCCAGTGTGCCGGTGGTCTGCTGCATGTCAGCCTCCACATGCACCATTCCCGCCCGATTCTGATTTCGGCTGTAGTGCCCCACGCGGCCTATTTCCTCGGCTTGCCGGCGTTCAGCGCAATCGCGAGCCGGAACTGGCCGGAGTTCCTGATTGCGATCGGCTGCATCCTTTATATGAGCCATCTGGTTGTCACGGTTCGGCAGAGTTCTTCCACGAACGGGGCGCTCAAGTCTGCGCGGGACGCAGAGCAGAACGCGCGCCGCAGGGCCGAGGTGGCCAGCGCTGCGAAATCGGACTTTCTCGCCGTGGTCAGTCACGAGATCCGCACGCCGATGAACGCGGTCATCTCCGCTGCCAATCTGCTTCGCCGGACGCGGCTCGACAGTCAGCAGCGGGAGCATGTGTCCATGCTGATCGACGCCGGCGATGTGCTGATGGGCCTCCTCAACGATGTCCTCGATTTTTCCAAGATTGAGGCCGGCAAGATGGAGCTTGAAAGCGCCGACATGGTCGTACGCGACCGATTATCGACGATTGCCCGTCTTTGGGAGCCGCGCGCCCTCGCCAATGGCGTCCGGCTCGTGGTGCGGGTCGCACCTGATGTGCCCGCCGTCGTGCGGACTGATCCGCTCAGGGTTCAGCAGATCCTGTTCAACCTGATGTCCAATGCAGTGAAGTTCACTGAGGACGGCGACGTCAGCATTACCGTCAGTTGGTCGGATGGCCGGCTGACCATGGCGGTGGCTGATACCGGCTGCGGCATCGCTGCAGACCGGATGGCCCAGATCTTCAACAGTTTCGAACAGGCCGATGTCGGTACAACCCGACGCTATGGCGGCACAGGCCTGGGCCTCTCGATCAGCCGCAAACTGGCCGAGCTGATGGGCGGCACCCTGTCCGTGCAGAGCGTCTATGGCGAGGGCTCGACCTTTGTTCTCAGCCTGCCGGTGACGGTGGTCGAAAAGGCGGCAGTGCAACCGGCGCGGCCTGTGGAAGTCAGCAACTCTCTGGCGGGACGGTCCATTCTGGCGGCCGACGACCATGAGGTGAACCGCCGCATTCTGGAACTGCTGCTGGAGCCACACGGCTGTCGCCTGACCCTGGTCCAGAATGGTGCGGAGGCGTTTGAGGCGGCGGCGGCACAGAGGTTCGATGCCATTCTGATGGATATGCAGATGCCGGTGATGGACGGGCTTGAGGCGACGCGCCGGATCCGTGCGGGTGCGATGAATGGTGCCACACCGGTGATCGCCCTGACCGCGAATGCGCTCGATCTGCACCGCGCTGCATGGGAAGCGGCCGGGGTCTACGCCTTCCTGACCAAGCCGATAGATCCGGCATTGCTCGCGGCCACCCTTGGCGAAGCCTGCAGCGTCGGGCGACCCGAGGCTGACGCCGCGGCCGCCTGATCCGTCAGCCCCAGCGGCTCCGGGCATCGACAAGGGAGATCGATGCCTCCTCGCTTGCGGGTTCGGCGGGTGTTCCGTTGAAGCGCGGCGCGGGTGCCGCCTGCAGGACGCCCGGGTCAACAAATGTGCCCCGCGCGACATTGTGCGGATGGCGCGCCGCCTCGACCCCGGTCAGAACCGGGGTGACGCAGGCGTTGGTGTCCCTGAAATCCGCCGCCCAGTCGTCCCGGTCGCGGGTGGCGAAGATCGCCTCGAACCGGGCGTGCAGTGCGGGCCAGGCGGCGAGGTCGAGCTGTGGCGCCTCCTCGTGGGTCAGACCAAGGACCGTGATCAGGGCATCGTAGAACTGCGGCTCCAGGGCACCCACCGCGATGAACCGGCCGTCCGCGCAGGCGTAACAGCGATAGAAGGGGGCACCGCCGTCCAGCAGATTCGCTCCCCGCGACTCGCTCCAGAGGCCGCGTACACCTAGGGCCTGGAACAGGCTCATCAGCAGGGCCGAGCCGTCGGTCATGGCGGCGTCCACAACGCGGCCCCGGCCCGTGGTTCTGGCTTCCAGCAAGGCCGCGAGCACACCGGTGACCAACATCATCGCCCCGCCGCCATAGTCGCCGACCAGATTCAGGGGCGGTCGCGGCGGACGATCGGGCTCTCCCATCGCATGGAGCGCCCCGCTGAGCGCGATATAGTTGATGTCATGGCCCACCTGCTGCGCCATCGGACCGGTCTGACCCCAGCCGGTGATCCGGCCATACACCAGCCTGCCATTGCGGTCGGCACAGACATCCGGGCCCAGTCCCAGCCGCTCCATGACGCCGGGGCGAAACCCCTCGATCAGCGCATCTGCTGAACCGATCAGCTCGAGCACGCCCGCAAGGTCGGCGGGGTCCTTGAGATTGACGCCAACCGGGGTTCGTCCACGGTGCAGCACCGCCCCGCCGACCTCGCTGAACGCCGCCTGGCCGGCATCGGCGCTGCGGCGCAGGCGCAATACCTCTGCGCCCAGATCGGCCAGAACCATGCCGGCGAAGGTGACGGGGCCGAGGCCGTCGAACTCGAGGATGCGCAGGCCGGACAGCGGTTTCATCGTGACTGACTAACCCCGGTCCGCACGTTCGTCGAGCCAGCCCTTGACCGCGAGGACGGTTTGCAAGAGAAGGCGCGACGCCGGATTGCAAAAGCACCGGAATGGTATGCGCCCTTAGCTCAGTTGGTTAGAGCATCTGACTTTTAATCAGAGGGTCCTCGGTTCGAGCCCGAGAGGGCGTACCAACCCGTTTTGGCCAGGTCCCCCCAGCATTCAGGGCTTTGGCTTTCGTTTGCGACCGATCTTGCCGATCAGGGTGGCCTGTTTGCTGCGGCTGTGACGATACTGATGCTTGCAGCGGAGCTGGGTGATCAAGGCGTCAAACAGCTGGATCAGCGATTTTCTCCGACCTTGAATCCGGTCGTCGATGAGGCGCATTTCATGAAGCGGCCGCTCTTGTGCGTGGCGGCGCTTTGAGCCGGGCGTTTTGCATGTTTGAAAGGCGAATGCG
>CANMXH010000064.1 GCA_947501315.1 Caulobacteraceae bacterium
CGCGCCATGGCCTCGGCGGCGCGGATCAGGGCGGTCGCGTCGGCTGCCCGTCCCTCGGTCATGGCCAGGGCGGCGTGGCCCAGGGCCGCCGTCATGGCCGCCTCGGGGGTGGCCGGGGCCGACGGCCCGCCCTCGTCGCCGCTGCGCGCGATGGCCCGCGCATGGGCGACGTGGGTCCAGCCGCATCGCGAGGCGCGCTTGCGGATGGTGTTGACCGACAGGTTCAGTCGCCGGCCGATCGATTCCGCCGTTTCCCCGCCCAGATAGGCGTCGCGCACCACGGCCCAGGTTTCGGCCGGGAAATTGCGACGGGTGCGGATGCCATCTTCTGTCATCCGGGCAGTGTGGACCGCCCCGGCGTCAGAATCGGACGTATGTCCCCGGCTGTCCCGGTTTGTCCCCGCAAGACCGGTACGAACCGGGACTCAGGCGGTACAGGACCGGCGGGGACAAGGCGCGCTGATCGACGCGAAGCGTCATCCCATCCGACGTCGATCCGAGGGCAGCCATCCGAGGTTCTTCACAGCGAACACAACGAGGGCACAACGAACACAACGGCAGCCGCACTCTCGTCGTGCCCGTTGTGAATCCGTTGTGTCCGTCGTGATGAACCTTCTCGCGCCGATGCGAAGCGTCATCCCGTCCGACGGCGATCCGAGGGCAACCAGCCGAGGTTCTTCACAGCGATCACAACGAGGGCACAACGAACACAACGGCGGCCGCGCTCTCGTCGTGCCCGTTGTGAATTCGTCGTGTCCGTCGTGATGAACCTTCTCACGCTGACGCGTGGAACTCAGCTGTCCAGGAAGCTCCGCAGCTTCCGCGACCGCGACGGATGCTTCAGCTTCCGCAGCGCCTTGGCCTCGATCTGGCGGATGCGTTCGCGGGTCACGCTGAACTGCTGGCCGACTTCTTCCAGGGTGTGGTCGGTGTTCATGCCGATGCCGAAGCGCATGCGCAGGACCCTTTCTTCGCGCGGGGTCAACGACGCGAGGACTCTCGTCGTCGTTTCACGAAGATTGCTCTGGATGGCCGCATCGATGGGCAGGATGGCGTTCTTGTCCTCGATGAAGTCGCCCAGGTGGCTGTCTTCCTCGTCGCCGATCGGGGTCTCGAGGCTGATGGGTTCCTTGGCGATCTTCAGGACCTTACGGACCTTTTCCAGCGGCATGGCCAGTTTTTCGGCCAGTTCTTCCGGGGTCGGCTCGCGGCCGATCTCGTGCAGCATCTGGCGGCTGGTCCGGACGATCTTGTTGATCGTCTCGATCATATGGACCGGGATGCGGATGGTCCGGGCCTGGTCGGCGATCGAGCGGGTTATGGCCTGACGGATCCACCAGGTCGCATAGGTGCTGAATTTGTAGCCGCGGCGGTACTCGAATTTGTCGACCGCCTTCATCAGGCCGATGTTGCCTTCCTGAATAAGATCAAGGAACTGCAGGCCGCGGTTGGTGTATTTCTTGGCGATGGAGATGACGAGGCGCAGATTGGCCTCGACCATTTCCTTCTTGGCCTGACGGGCTTCGCGCTCGCCCTTCTGCACCGTCTGGACGATGCGGCGGTAGTCGTCGATGGGCAGGCCGGCCTCGGTGGCGACGGCGGCGACGTCGCCGCGGATCTGGGCGATCTGGGCGGTTTCATTGTCGCTGAATTTGGTCCAGCGGACGCCCATGTCCTTGACCCGGTCGGCCCAGGTGGGGTCCAGCTCGGCGCCGAAATAGGATTTCAGGAACTCGGGCCGCGAGATGCCGTAGCTGTCGGCCAGGCGCAGCAGCCGGCCTTCCAGCCCCATCAGCCGCTTGTTGATGGCGTAGAGCTGCTCGACCAGCGCCTCGATGCGGTGGTTGTTCAGCTTCATCGTCTTGAGCCGGCCGGAAATGCCCGCCGTCAGGGCGTCATAGGCCTTCTGGTCCTTGGCCGAGAGCTGTTCGCCCTTCAGCCGGCTTTCGACCAGCTTGTCCTGCAGCTTGCGGAAGGCACCGAAGTCGCCGGCGACCGCATCCAGCACCTCCATGACGCCGTCGCGCAGCTCCGCCTCGAGCGCCGAGATCGACATGCCGCCGCCGTCGTCGAAATCCTCGTCCTCCTCATCGTCCGTTTCCGGCTTGGGTTCGGCGCCCTCTTCCGGTTCGGCCGGCTCGACCACCGTGCCGGCGGGCGGCTGGTTGTGCGGCAGGGACGAGGGGTTCAGCACGCCATAGGTGGCGTCCAGGTCGATGACCTCGCGCAGCAGGATGCGGTTGTTGGCCAGTTCGTCGCGCCAGACCATGATGGCCTCGAACGTCAGGGCGCTTTCGCACAGGCCCGAGATCATCGCATCCCGCCCGGCCTCGATCCGCTTGGCGATCGCAATCTCGCCCTCACGGCTCAGCAGCTCAACCGAACCCATCTCCCGCAGATACATCCGAACGGGGTCATCGGTCCGATCATAGGCGGCCTTGGCCGGGGTCTCGGAGACGCTGGTCTCGGCCCGCTCGACAACCTCGCCGCCTTCCTTCTCGGTGGTCTCGGCGGCGTCTTCCTCGGCCTCGACGACGTTGACGCCCATCTCGGACAGCATCGCCAGCGTGTCCTCGATCGCGTCGGGCGTCACCTCTTCGGACGGCAGGACCTTGTTCAGGTCCTCCATCGTCACATAACCCCTCGCCTTGGCCTGCTTGATAAACTTCTTCACACCGGCATCGGTGAGGTCGAGTAGCGGACCGTCGCTCTGGGCTTCGGTTTCCTGCGTCTCGGTCTGGGCGCTCATACAGTCTATTCTCCGGGTGGAGGGCTGATCAGGCCGTCCGCCAAATACAACGTGTGGCGGGTTCGTTGGTTACGAACCCGTGCTGCGAGATCGAAATCGAGTAGATTTCGATCCATTGAAAATTGGAGCCTGATTCACGGAGACGTCGAAATCGCGCAGCGATTTCTCCTTTTCACCGATCAGGCTCCTGCCAGATCTCTCCGGTTTTGATCGCGCGACGCAAAGCATCCCGCTCGGCTTTAAGCCTGCGGAACGCTTCATCCTGGCCCGGCATGCCTGCCGCCGAGCTCAGTGCCTCTTCCAGCGCCGCCACGCGGGTTAGCGCGTCGAACGCCTGCGACCATCGGACCCTTGCTTCGGCGAGGGGCGCATTTGCGGCCAGGAAAGGCGCGCCGGACTTTGCCGCCGCCTTCTCGACCTCGCGCACTAAAGCATCGTAACCCGACTGCGCCAGATGGCGACGCAAGGCCGCCGAGTCAAGGTCCTGACCCGAGAAGCGCAACCGGACCATCTCCTGCGCCAGGCCGTCGAGCGATGCGTCCCCGAATCCGTGCGATGAAATGGCTTCGAGGTGCTCGTCCATCCGCTCCGGATCGTCGATGGCGCCGTGGGCGAGTGCCGCCGCCACCGGCTCGATCGAACGGCTCAGCGACTGCATCGCCTGGGCTCCCTCGGCTGTCTGACCCAGCTTGGGCGAAGGTCCGGGTCGCCAGCGGCCGCCGGGGCCCGTCGCACCCGGGCCTTGCGGGGCGCGACGCGCCGGGAACAGGGCGTCGAAGCGGTCGAACAGTTCGCGGCGATACTGTTCCGCCAGATCCTTGTCCTGAATGGCCGAGGCGGCCTGGCGCAAGCGACCCTTCAGCCCCGCGCGGCGCTCGGGCGAGTCGAGCGGTTCAACCTCGGCCTCCTTGCCGAACAGCACCTCTGCGAAGGGCCGGGTCGTGGTCATCGCTTGCCGCAAGGCCGGCGCGCCCTTGTCGCGCAGGATGTCGTCCGGGTCCTGCCCGCCTTCCAGCAGGGCGAAACGGAACGAGCGCCCCGACTTCAGCTGCGGCAGGGCACGGTCGATGGCGCGGTAAGCCGCCCGCCGACCCGCTGCATCACCGTCGAAACACAGGACCGGCTCGTGCGAGACTCGCCACAACCGCTCCATCTGCTCCTCGGTCAGGGCGGTGCCCATAGGTGCCACGGCGGGGATGCCCGCGCGGTGGCAGGCGATGACATCCATATAGCCCTCGACCACCACTATGGCCTGGTCGCTCCGGCTCTCGGCGCCCAGGATGCGGCGTGCCTCGGGCAGGCCGTAAAGGGTCGCGCCCTTGTGAAAGAGCGGGCTCTCGGGGCCGTTCAGATATTTGGCACGATCGTCGGGGTTCATGGCCCGGCCGCCGAAGCTGACGATCCGTCCGCGGGCATCGAGGATGGGGAACATCAGCCGGTCGCGGAACCGGTCATAGGGCTGGCCGCCGCCCTCGGGGGCAATCAGCATACCCGCCTCGACCAGATCGCCCGGCCTGGCCCCTCGCTGCACGAGCGCGGCCTTCAGGCCTTCGCGATCATTCGGCGCATAGCCGAGGCCGAACCGCTCCCACTGGTCCTCGGGCAGGCCGCGCTTCTCCAGATACTCGCGCGCCGCCTTGCCCGGCGACCGGCGCAGATTGGCCGCGAACCATTTCTGGGCCAGATCCATCCAGTCAGTCAGGCCCTGCTTCTTCGCTTCACGCTCGGCCGCCTGCGGGTCCTCGGCGGGCAGGGCCATGCCCGCCTCCCCGGCCAGCCGCTGCACCGCCTCGACGAAGCTGAGCCGCTCTGTTTCCTGCAGGAAGCTGATGACGTCGCCGTGCTTGCCCGACGAGAAGTCGTGGAAGAAGCCCTTGTCGTCATTGACGAAGAAGGAGGGCGACTTCTCCTTGGTGAAGGGCGACAGGCCGACGTACTCGCGTCCCTGACGCTTGAGCTTCACCGTCCGCCCGATGATGTCGGACGGCCGAAGGCGAGCCTTCAGTTCTTCAAGGAAGCGATCATCGAAGCGCACCTGCGCCTTATAGCGCGCGACTCAACGGTTTGGGTGGCTTTACCTTTCATTAACCAGAGAGGCCAAACCGCGGCGGTAACCGACTGAATATGCACATAGTTTTTCTACAGTAAGCGGAACTGTCCACAGACCTGTGGATTAAGGATCCGGCCGTCCCGGAAGCGGACGGTGACCGGCGGACCTGCGGCGAAGACTGCAGTTCCGTCCGAGCAAGAAAGCCGCCCCATGTTCATGACCATCGCCCACCCAGCGGTGGAGCCTCAAGGCCCCGACAGCGTCGCCGTCCCGGGTTCCCCGTCCATTCCTGTCCTGTCGCCTCGCGCCCAGCACGCGCGCCTGCTCGAGAATGCGGCCCTGCGGCGGATGCGCGGCGCCGAGCGGTTGCGGAGCAACCGGCGGGATGACGCCGACTACTGGCTGCAAGCTGCACCGGTCGCGATCCGCAAGGCCTGCGCCCTGCGGGAAGAAAACCGCTTCGCACAGCTTCCCTGACAGGCGGGTCCGCTACCGCTCGCGCGGCCGGAAGATGAAGTTGAAGATATAGCCGCTGGTCTCGACGGCGTCGCGGTGGTCGACCTGGGCGTCGAATCCGATGATCGGCTGAATCGCCCCGTTTTTGAACACGAAGGCGTCGTAGCCCAGCGCCTCGACCTCGGCGATGGACAACTCTATCGACCGATCCGAATGCCGCTCCTCCAGTTCTATGAGCAGCGTCGGCCGGTCGCGGGCGATCAGGCCGAGGGCACCAGCGATTACAGCCTGTTCGTGGCCCTCGACGTCGATCTTGATGAAGCCGCACGGCTCCAGATCCAGGTCATCGAGGCGCGATGTTGCGACCTCGACCACGCCGAACTCCATGGCACCCGCCCAGTTGCTCTCCAGCGAGGCGTGCTGGTTGGAAAAGCCCCGCGCCGACCTCGGCACCTTCAGGCTGGCCAAGCCGGTGCGGTCTGAAAGCGCGATCTGCCGGGCCTCGGCATTCGAGGGACGGGCCGCATCCAGGATGGCGAACATCTTGGGATTGGGTTCGAAAGCGTAGACCCGGGGGCATATCGCCGCCATCTGATGGGTCCACACCCCGCGATTGGCACCCACGTCCACGGCTGCCCGCTTCGGGTCGACCAGGTCTGGCAGCAGCCGCAGTTCCGGCTCGCCCTTGCGCAGCTCGCGCGCGATGACCCGCTTCAACTCCTGCCGCGGATTGAACACGGCCCGCTTGATTTTTTCACGAAAAGTGGTCGGCGGGGTCCAGCTCAAGGCCGGACCGCCATCGAATCCGCAAACCGCTGGAACAGATAAAGACTGTCGGTCGGCCCCGGCGAGGCCTCGGGGTGGTGCTGGACACTGAACACTGGCCGGCCGTTCAGGGCGATGCCGCAATTGGTACCGTCGAACAGGCTGACGTGAGTTTCGCTGACCGCGTCGGGCAGGCTGCCGCGGTCGACGGTGAAGCCGTGGTTCATCGACACAATCTCGACCTTGCCGGTGGTCAGGTCCTTGACCGGATGGTTGGCCCCGTGGTGGCCCTGCACCATCTTGACCGTCTTCGCCCCCAGCGCGAGCGCCAACATCTGGTGGCCCAGGCAGATGCCGAACAGGGGCGTGCCGCTGTCGACCAATTTGCGAATCTCGGGGACGGCATAGAGGCCGGTCGCCGCCGGGTCGCCCGGCCCGTTCGACAGGACCACCCCGTCCGGCTTGCGCGCCAGAATCGCCTCGGCCGTCGTATCGGCCGGGACCACGGTGATCTTCGCACCCGTCGAGGCCAGGGCCCGCAGGATGTTGCGCTTCACCCCATAGTCGATGACGACCACCGACCTGTCGGCGGCATCCACGCGCGGGTACCCTTCCGGCCAGTCCCACAGCCCCTCGTCCCAGTCGAACGCCTGCCGCGTCGAGGCGTCCTTCGCCAGATCAAGCCCGACCAGTCCCGACCATGCCTTTGCCTGACCGACCAGCGCCTCAAGGTCGAACTGTCCGGACGGGTCGTGGGCGATCACGGCATGGGGTGCGCCCATGTCGCGGATGCGAGCGGTCAGGGCCCGGGTGTCGACCCCGGAAAGACCGACGACACCGCGCCATTTCATCCAGCCGTCGAAATCGCCCTGATTGCGCCAATTGGCCGGATCGGTCGGTGCATCGCGGAAGATCGCCCCGCGGGCCGAGGTGTCCGAGCCGCCGCCGATCTGTTCGACATCCTCGACATTGGTCCCCGTGTTTCCGACGTGCGGAAAGGTGAAGGCCAGGATCTGGCTCATGTAGGACGGGTCGGTCAGGATTTCCTGATAGCCGGTCATGGCGGTGTTGAAGACCACCTCGCCGAGCGCCGTGCCTACAGCACCGCAGCCGAGGCCCTGCAGGATGGTTCCGTCCGCGAGCGCGATTACGCCGGTGACGCCAGGGAGGAGTGTCGTGGTCATGGGGCGCTCTCTATCACCGAATCCCGGCGAGCAAACGGCGCGTTTGCTAGTGAGCCGTCGGCGTCGGGTCAACCGGCTTGGTCGCACCGCCCGGTTTGAACGCAAACCAGGCCCCGGTCGTAACCGCGAAAAAGATCGCTGTCGGCAGGATATAGCCGGGTGCTGCGGCCACCACCGCCGCCGTCGTGAACGTCAGGCCCAGCGCCGCGATGAACCGCGCCCGGGTCCAGCGCGCCAGCCGGAACAATGAGGCGGAACAGAAGCCGTAGACCACCAGGCTCAACACCGAGGTGACACCCACCAGCATGCCGAACTGCCCGCCGAGGGTCGGCTGGCCGGAGAGCACCGCCACAATGCTCATGATCGCACCGCCCAGCAGTGGATTGACGATCGGCGTCCGGTCCCCGTGACCGAACCCCGAGGGCAGATAGCCGGACCGGGCCGCAGCCCGCGCCGTCTCCCCGCCCATCATGACCCAGCCCCCCAGCGTCCCGACGGCCTTGACCACGGCACAGGCCGCGACCGCGGCACCGATCGAGGCCCCGAACACCCGCGCGGTCAGATCGGCGTAGGGGCTCGATGACCCGGCCAGAACCTCTGCCGGAATCACCCCGAACACGGCCAAGGTGGCCGCCACATAGACGAGCGAGGCCAGCAGGACCCCCGCAATCGAGGCCCGGCCGACGTCGCGCGCCGGATTGCGGACGCGGGCCGACAGGACCGCTGCAGTCTCAACGCCCAGAAAGGCCCAGAAGATAACGGCCAGTGAGGCCGGGACGCTTTCGGCCAGACTGTTGCCGGACGGGCTCCACGAGGCCGCGAACGTCTCACCATTGAACGCCGACACGCCGGCGGCCACGGCGATGACCAGCGGAACAAGACCGATGATCAGGGCCAGTGCCGCGAACCGCGAGGCCGCCCGCGCTCCGAGAATATAGGCCCCTGTCGTCAGCCAGATCAGGCCGAGATTGCAGAAGGTGGCGGCGACCGGCCCCTTCAGCACAGGAAAGAAGAAGCCGAGGTAGCCCGTCGCAGCGACCGCAATGGCGACATTGCCGACGAGGCAGGCCGTCCAGAAGGCCAGCGCCGTCTGGAAGCCGAAGAACCGCCCCAGCCCGCGTTCGGCGAAACCGGACAGGCCATCCGCGTCCGGCTGCAACCGGCCCAGGGCCGCGAAGACCAGGGCGAGGGTCACGGCCCCGAGGCCGGCGACGGCCCAACCGATCACGCTCGACGAACCGACCGGGGCCAGGGTGGCGGGCAGCAGATAGACGCCCGAACCGATCATATTGCCTGCCACCACCAGGGCGGCGAGCCCCCAGCCCAGTTTGTGCCGGTCCTCGACCGTGCCGGTCATGGATGAACCTCCGCGATCCGCGACTGGAACCAGGCCACCCCGACCTCATGCCGGGGGCTGAGCACGCCGCCGTCATAGGCACCGGCCGACAGATTGCGCTGCACCGCCTCGCAGATGGCGGCGTCCTCGGCGGTCAGCCGGTCCGAGGCGATCAGGGCTTCCCCAAGCGCGCCCTCGCCGCCGTCATTGAGAAACAGATAGTCCAGCCGCGTTCGGCCCGGCCCGACCGGCGTCATCCGCTCGATCATGGCCCCGTCGCGATAGACATTGATCCCGAGGTTCGGCCACAGCCAGCCCCAGACACCCGCCTGCGGCCCGTCATTGACCCCGACCGCCTCCTGCACGACCAGATCACCCTCGACCCGCACACGGTAGTCGGCTCCGCCCAGTTCTTCGGACAGCAGCGGATGGACCGAGCCGATGTGATAGCCCTCGAGATAGTTCTCGGCATAGGTCTTCCAGTCGCAGGCCAGATCGTGCGAGCGGCGCAGGGCGGGCGCGGCGATGTCCAGCCCTCGCCCGGCCAGAAGGGCCTCCAGCGGCGCGACATGATCCGCCAGTGGCGCGGCCCCGGCGTCCATCGTCGCGAACACCAGACCGCGCCAGATCTCAAGCCGCAGGCCCAGCAGGCCGAATTCGCGCGAGTCGAACCCGTCCACCGCACCAAAGCCCGTCGCCGCCCGCAACCGACCGTCCAGCGCATAGCGCCAGCCGTGATAGGCGCAGACCAGCTCGCCGCCGCAATGCCCGCTCGCGCCCATCACCAAAGGACCCGCCCGGTGGCGACAGACATTGTGGAAGGCACGCAGGTCGCCGTCCTTGCCGCGGACCGCCAGCAGACGGTGACCGGCCACGTCTGTGGCGATCCAGTCGCCGGGTGTCGGCGCCTCCGCCTCGTGACCGAGAAACAACCAGGCCCGACCGAAAACGCCTGATCGCTCGCGCGCCCAGGCATCGGGACAGCCGTAGAGTCGGGCGGAGAGTGTAGCCTGCATGCGGCGATCAAGGCCCCGCCCGGCGCTCGCCGTCAACCGGTGAGATAGGGCCCATCCGACTGGACGGGTCATGACTCCGCTTGCCTGATCTGCGGAGGATGGGCCAAGACGCGGAGATGAGCATCACCACGGTCGGCCTCGATGCCGACGATACCCTCTGGCACAACGAGACCATCTTCCGCCTTACCCAGGCGCGGTTCCTCGACCTGCTGAGCGATCACGACAACGACGCCATCGCCGCGCGCCTGGCCGAGGTCGAGCGCCGCAACCTTCGCCTCTACGGCTACGGCGTGAAGGGCTTCACCCTTTCGATGATCGAGACCGCCATGGAACTTTGCGACGGCGACCCGCCGCCGCGCGCCATCCGCGAGATCCTCGCGGCAGGCCGTGAGATGCTGGCCCATCCGGTCGAGACCCTGCCCGGCGTAGACGAGGCCCTGGCCGCCCTGTCCGAGAAATATCGGCTGGTCCTGATCACAAAGGGCGACCTGCTGGATCAGGAACGAAAACTGGCCGCCTCCGGCCTCGGCGACCTGTTCGCCGCCGTTGAGATCGTCTCGGAGAAGGATCGTGGCACCTATGACCGCGTCTTCGCCCGGCACGGCACGGGGCCCGAAGAGGCCGTCATGGCCGGCAACTCCATGAAGTCGGACGTCCTGCCCGCCCTCGAGGCCGGGGCCTTCGCGGTCCACATCCCCTATGTCGTCACCTGGGCGCATGAGCTGGCCGATGCCCCGGAGGGGCACGACCGGTACGGTGCGCTGGAACGGATTGCCGAACTTCCGGCGTGGATTGAGGCGCGGGCGGACGGATAACCGCTTGCCCCTCTGCCCGCCCGTCTCTAGACGAAGCGCTTAACCGACAACCCGACCGGTCCGCACGGCGTCACAGCCGCTGGCGGGCTCGCGCGCGCAAGGAGCCCGCCCCCGTGTCAGACGACGAGGTCCCGCACGAGGAACGCGACGCCATGATCCGGGCGACGCTGGCCGAGCACGGCGACTCGGGTGTCACCCCGCGCCATACGCTGTTCTACTTCTATGGGGACGGGGATCATGAGGACCTGAATGAGGTCGCGCGCCGGGCCGGTTTCCTGACCCGCGGTCAGGACGACTGCACCATCCTCGAGACGACCATGTCGGTGGACGAGGCGTCCTTCACCCCCGTCTCTTCCATGATGCAATCCTGGGCCGCGGCCTTCCAGCTGGACTATGACGGCTGGGAGTGCGCGGTTTTGACGAACTGAAAGCCCTGTAAAAACAATGCCCAAGCGCACAGATATCAAATCTATCCTGATCATTGGGGCCGGGCCCATTGTGATCGGACAGGCGTGCGAGTTTGACTATTCCGGCGTCCAGGCGTGCAAGGCGCTGAAGGCCGAGGGATATAGGGTCGTGTTGGTCAACTCCAACCCGGCCACCATCATGACCGACCCGGAGGTGGCCGATGCCACCTATATCGAGCCGATCACCCCGGAGTTTGTCGAGCGGATCATCGCGAAAGAGCGTCCCGACGCCCTGCTGCCCACCATGGGCGGCCAGACAGCGCTGAACACGGCCCTGGCGCTGGACGCTTCGGGCGCCCTGAAGAAGTGGGGCGTGGAGATGATCGGGGCCAAGGCCGAGGTCATCGACAAGGCCGAGGATCGCCAGAAATTCCGCGACGCCATGGACAAGCTGGGCCTCGAGAGCCCGCGCTCCAAGGCCATCCACCACATCAGCGAGGCCGATGACGCCCTGGCCTTTGTCGGCCTGCCCGCCATCGTCCGCCCGTCCTTCACCCTGGCCGGCACCGGCGGCGGCATCGCCTACAATCTCGAGGAATATTACGAGATCGTCGAGCGCGGCCTCGACCTGTCGCCGACGACCGAGGTGCTGGTCGAGGAAAGCGTCCTGGGCTGGAAGGAGTATGAGATGGAGGTCGTCCGCGACAAGGCGGACAACTGCATCATCATCTGCTCGATCGAGAACATCGACCCGATGGGGGTGCACACCGGCGACTCCATCACCGTCGCCCCGGCCCTGACCCTGACGGACAAGGAGTACCAGCGGATGCGCACGGGCTCCATCAACGTCCTGCGCGAGATCGGCGTCGAGACGGGCGGATCGAACGTCCAGTGGGCCATCAATCCCGCCGACGGCCGGATGGTGGTGATCGAGATGAACCCGCGCGTGTCGCGGTCCTCGGCGCTGGCCTCCAAGGCCACCGGCTTCCCCATCGCCAAGGTCGCCGCC
>CANMXH010000065.1 GCA_947501315.1 Caulobacteraceae bacterium
AGTGCTCGCGGCTACGGGCCTTCTGTTCGTTCATGGCGGCGTCGAACGCGTCGGTGTCGACGGTGAAGCCGCGGCGGCGGGCCTCATCCTGGGTCAGGTCGAGCGGGAAGCCGTAAGTGTCATAGAGGGTGAAGGCCGTCTGGCCCGACAGAACGCCGCCCTCGCCGAGGTCGCGTGACGCATCCTCGAGCAGGCCCATGCCGCGGCCGAGCGTGGTGCGGAAGCGGATCTCTTCCTGCTTCAGCGTATCCTCGACGAAGGCCTGGGCGCGCTTCAGCTCGGGGAAGGCCTCGCCCATCTCGTTGACGAGGGTCGGCACCAGCCGGTGCATCAGCGGATCAGCGGCGCCCAGCAGGTGGGCGTGGCGCATGGCGCGGCGCATGATCCGGCGCAGCACATAGCCACGGCCCTCGTTCGAGGGGGTGACACCGTCGGCGATCAGGAAGGAAGAGCTGCGCAGATGGTCGGCGATGACCCGGTGGCTGGCGGCCATGTCACCGTTCGGATCGGTCGCGGTGGCGTCGGCCGAGGCCGCGATCAGGGTCTGGAACAGGTCGGTGTCAAACACCGAATTCTTGCCCTGCAGCACCGAGGCGATCCGCTCCAGCCCCATGCCGGTGTCGACGCTGGGCTTCGGGAGGGAGCGAACGATCTCGTCATTCTCCTTCTCGAACTGCATGAAGACGTTGTTCCAGATCTCCACGAACCGGTCGCCGTCCTCATCGGGCGAGCCGGGAGGGCCGCCGGGGACGTGATCGCCGTAGTCCCAGAAGATTTCGGTGCAGGGACCACAGGGGCCATTGTCGCCCATGGCCCAGAAATTGTCGGAGCCCGCGATGCGGATGATCTTGTCGTCGCCGAAGCCGGTGACCTTCTTCCAGATCGCCGCGGCCTCGTCGTCGTCGATATAGACCGTGACCAGCAGGCGTTTCGGGTCGAGGCCAAAATCCTTCGTGACCAGGGTCCAGGCGCGATCGATCGCGTGTTCCTTGAAATAGTCGCCGAAGGAGAAATTCCCGAGCATTTCGAAGAAGGTCAGGTGCCGGGCGGTGTAGCCGACATTGTCCAGATCATTGTGCTTGCCGCCCGCGCGGACGCATTTCTGCGAGCTGGTGGCGCGCGGGTAGGGCGGGGTCGAGGCACCGGTGAAATAGTCCTTGAACGGCACCATGCCCGCATTGACGAACAGCAGGGTCGGGTCGTTCTGCGGCACCAGCGGGGCCGAATGGACCTTCTCGTGCCCGTCGGCGGCGAAATAGTCGAGGAAGGTCGAGCGGATCTGTTTGAGGCTGGACATGGCGGTGTGCGTTCGGTCGGGGGAGATACGGGGAAGGGGCGTCATATAGGGGTTTCAGCCCCAATGCATCACCCGCCCATTATCGTCCCCGTGATCGCTGCGGTCGGCGGCCGGGTGCACACAGTCCGCTGCATCGCGGGTGTCTGTGGCGTGCGGGTGCCACGGGGGGTAGGGTGCGGCCATGTCCACGCTCGAGGTCTGGTTTGACGGTGACTGCCCGCTGTGTCGGCGCGAGATCGCCGTGATGCGCAGGCTGGACCGGCGGGGGGCCATTGTCTTTACCGATGTTGCGGACGGCGCCGGGGACTGCCCCATCGACCGGGCCGAACTGCTCGCCCGGTTCCATGCGCGGGAGGAGGGGGTCATGCTCTCGGGTGCTGCCGCCTTTGCGGCCATGTGGCGCGCCATTCCCCTGTTGCGGCCGCTCGGCCTGGCGGCGCGGAACCGGACGATTCTGGGTTTTCTGGAGCGGCTCTACATGGCCTTCCTGAAGGTCCGTCCGGCCCTGACGCGCGCCCTTCGCCGATAAGGCAGGGACAGTAAAAAAGGGCCGCCCGGTCCGGGTGGAGACCAGGCGGCCCGCTCCGTCCGGCCCGGCCCTGCGGGGGTCGGAGGCGGGTCGCGGAACCCGGCCGGAGAAGGTTCTGATTGAGAAAATCACCGTCCGAAGCGTCCGCCGTGTTCACAGCGGACGCTTCGATCAATGGTGCCGGATCAGCCCTCGAGGTCCTGACCCTCATCGGGTTCAGGCGTGCCCAGCAGTTCCTCGGCGATCTTGCTGGTCGAGGCGCGCACGGCTTTTTCGATCGAGTCTGCGATGTCCGGATTGGCCTTGAGGAAGGCACGAACATTCTCGCGGCCCTGGCCGATGCGCTGGCTGTCATAGGAGAACCAGCTGCCCGACTTCTCGACGATACCGGCCTTGACGCCGAGGTCGATGATTTCACCCAGTTTGGAGATCCCCTCGCCGTACATGATGTCGAAGATGACTTCGCGGAACGGCGGGGCGACCTTGTTCTTGACCACCTTGACCCGGGTGGTGTTGCCGACGACCTCGTCGCGGTCCTTGATCGCGCCGGTGCGGCGGATGTCGAGGCGGACCGAGGCGTAGAATTTCAGCGCATTGCCGCCCGTCGTCGTTTCCGGCGAGCCGTACATGACGCCGATCTTGTGGCGGATCTGGTTGATGAACAGGACGATACACTGCGACTTGTTGATCGAGGCGGTCAGCTTGCGCAGGGCCTGGCTCATCAGGCGGGCCTGCAGGCCTGGCAGGCTGTCGCCCATTTCGCCCTCGATCTCGGCGCGCGGCGTAAGCGCCGCGACGGAGTCGACCACCACAATGTCCACGGCACCGGAACGCACCAGGGTGTCGACGATCTCCAGCGCCTGTTCACCCGTATCGGGCTGCGACACCAGCAGGTCGTCGAGGTTGACGCCCAGCTTCTGGGCATAGCCGGGGTCGAGCGCATGTTCGGCGTCGACAAAGGCGGCGGTGCCGCCGGCCTTCTGGATTTCGGCCACGGTATGCAGGGCCAGGGTCGTCTTGCCCGAGCTTTCCGGCCCGAACACCTCGATCACCCGGCCGCGCGGCAGGCCGCCGATGCCCAGCGCCATGTCGAGGCCCAACGATCCGGTCGAGACCGAAGGAATGGCTTCGGTCACGCCGTTCTTGCCCAGCTTCATCACCGAGCCCTTGCCGAAGGCGCGGTCGATCTGGGCGATCGCCGCCTCCAGAGCCCGCTGCTTGTCGCCGTCGTCGCGCGTCACCAATTTCAGATTCGCCTGAGCTGCCACTTTGCCACTCTCCTTTGCCATGATTCCCGTCTGGTTACGGGAGAGACCCGCCTGGACCCGCTCCCTGTTGAGAGGCAGTTAGTACACGGTTTGTTCCGGTTGCCAATATGTTCTTTTTTGGCGACCCGGAGGGTTCTGCGGGGGTATGACCGAATTTGACGTATGGTCGGTGCGGAGACCCATGTGCATTGAGCGCGCGCTGATGCCTGGGGTCCCGAGCTTTCGTTTGTGAATCGGCGTCCTGAATGTCGGTGGCGTCGGCGGGCGGGCGTCCCCGGCCGTTGCGAGGGGTTTGTCAGCAGGCGTTGTTTGCGGCCATGACACCCGCCCCATTGTCATTTCAACGGAACAGGAATCATATTCCTGCCGCATTTGGCTCTTTGCCGAGTCGGACCTGATAATGATTGCAGCAAGCTTTGAGCCGCGCCCGGAGGTCTCTTGCGTTTGACCTGTTGCGATTTGGACGAGGACGGCGTCGTCCTGATGTCGACCATCGTGAACAGTCCGATCGCGTCGATCATCAGCAACCCGCGTCTTCCGGACAATCCCATCGTCGGGGTCAACAAGGCGTTTTGCGAGCTTACAGGCTACGATCCGGACGAGATCCTGGGACGAAACTGCCGTTTTCTCGCCGGACCGGCGACGGAGCCCTGGCTGACCGAGAGAATTCACCGGGGTACCCTGAACCGGAAGCCGACGCTGGTGGAGATCCTGAACTACAAGCGCTGCGGCACGCCGTTCCGGAATGCTGTGCTGGTGGCCCCTATCTTCCTGCCGGATGGGGAGCTGCAGTATTTCCTCGGTTCGCAGGTCGAACTGGATGATGATTCGACGGGCCTCTTGTCCAGCCGACATCATCGCGCGCGTGAAATCGTCGGAACGCTTTCGCCACGTCAGCGTGAAGTCCTGCAACAGATCTCGGCTGGATATCGCAGCAAGCAGATCTCCTTCAACCTCGGCCTCAGTGAGAAGACCGTGAAGATGCACCGGTCGCTGATCCTTGAAAAGATTGGCACACACAATGTGGCAGACGCGATTCGTCTGGCCGTCGAGGCCGGGCTTTAGGCTCGCGCCGCCAATTGTGGCCCCAATACGGCCTAAAGGCCGTATGGTGTGCTCCCCCCCAAATCCCTAACCCTCGGTACAGGATCAGTCGGTTCTGTCAGTGTAATTTGGCAGCGTCCAATCGGTCTGACCCCTGTCCGCTCGCTGAGCGTATAATTTGAAAGAAACCAGCGCGGGCAACCACTGGGCCATCGAGACCCAACTTTGACGAGACGAGCTAAATCGCCACCGTCAATCATGGTTTCAAACTGACAGCACTGAATTGGAGGATAATACAAAATGCCAGAAGCGTTTGCGACACTGTCGCCAGAACAATACTCGCTTGTATACAACTCACTTTCTTTCGGAATCGCGACCTTCGCTGCCGCCACACTCTTTTTCTGGTTCGGCCGCTCCCAGGTTTCGGTTGATTACAAGACCGCACTGACGATCACGGGTCTCGTGACGTTTATCGCCTTCTACCACTACTTCCGTATGTTTGAGGGTTTCGAGCACGCTGTGACGCTGACCAATGGCGTGGTCGAGGCGACGGGCAAGGAGTACAACAGGGCCTATCGTTACGTTGACTGGCTCCTCACGGTCCCGCTCCTGCTCATCGAACTCATCCTGGTGATGCGTCTGACGCAGGCGGAAACCGTCTCGAGAAGCGTGAGCCTCGGCCTTGCCGCTGCTCTCATGATCGTGCTCGGTTACCCCGGCGAGGTTTCCGGTGGCATCGACAACACCCGTATGATCTGGGGTGCCCTGTCGATGATCCCGTTCCTCTACATCGTCTACACGCTGTATGTGGCGCTGGGCGATGCGATCAAGCGCCAGCCCGACAACGTCAAAGGCCTGGTTGTCCTGGCCCGGAACGTGACGGTGTTCGCCTGGTTCTTCTACCCCATCGTCTACTTCGCACCGTTCGTCATGAGCGGCGCGGGCAGTGCCGATGCCTTCGTGATCATCGAGGTCGGTTACACGATCGCGGACCTGGTCGCCAAGGCAGGCTTCGGTATCCTGATCTATATGATCGCGGTCCGGAAGTCGGCTGCCTCTGTCTGATGTCTAAAGACCCGGCGTCCATTCTGGGCGCCGGGTTTCTTTCCCGGATCGGTGATCGAGCGGGCGGTACGTGCCGTTCGACCGGGCCTGTCCGGAGACTTGGGGCAGAGAAATGCTAGCCAGCCAGAACATTTCCACCGGGCACCCGACAGACATTTCCGAGGTCGACAGCCTCATGGCTGTTCTGCTCTCCGGCCACAGCGGTGCGGCCTGCGCCGCGGCCCTGGAGCATCTGTCCAGCCCCGGCAAACAGGTGCGCGCAAGGCTGGCCCTGCACAGTGCACGCAGCCTCGGCCTTGACCTTCGGTCCGCCGTTGCCATTGCCGCCGCCAGTGAGCTTATCCACAACGCCTCGCTGGTGCATGACGATATCCAGGACGGATCAGACCTGCGTCGCGGGATCTCTACACTCTGGGCCCGTTATGGACGGGACGTCGCCATCTGCGCCGGCGACCTCATGATTTCGGCCGCCTATGCCGCCCTGGCCCAGGTCGGCGGCCCCCATATCCCACAAGCCGTGGCCCGAATGCACAACCGGATCTCCCAGGTCATTCACGGGCAGGTCTCCGACCTCGCCGCCAGGGACAGCGGTGCGACGACCTTTTTTCAGTACAGGACGATTGCGGTCGACAAATCCGCACCCCTGCTCGGGCTTCCTGTCGAACTCTCGCTGATCCTTGCCGGACGGCTCGACTGTCTGGTTCAGGCAGAGCGGGCTGCAGAGGCCTTCGCGCTCGCCTATCAGATGGCTGATGACGGCGAGGACGTCGAAAGCGACATGGCCAACGGATCGCTCAATGCGGTCGTCATATTCGCGCGGGAGATGCCCATCGAGCGCGCCCGGCTACTGGTCAGGCGGCTGGTGAACCGAACCTTCCGTCAGGCATCCCGGCTCGCCGGTTCGCTCCCTTCGGACTCGGGGGCCTTGATGGCGGGCATGGCCGACCAGCGCGCATGGGCTGTCGAGGGAAGACCCTTCCGCGCATGAGCAGGGCAGTCGTGATCGGCGGTGGCTTTGGGGGCCTCGCAGCGGCCATCAGGCTCCGTGCCAAGGGTTATGATGTGACGATCATCGACCGCTGCAAGCGGCTTGGGGGGAGGGCGCAGGTTTTCGAACGCGACGGCTACCGGCATGACGCCGGTCCTACCGTCATCACCGCGCCCTTTCTGATCGAGGAACTCTTCCAGTTGCTGGGCGCACGAATGGAGGACTACGTTCGGCTGGTGCCGCTGCCACTGTGGTATCGCTTCTTCTACCCCGACGGTTCTACGTTCGATTACGGGGGCACGGTGGAGGATACGCGGCGCGAGATCGCGCGTATCTCGCCGGAGGACGTAGAGGGTTACAACGGCCTGCTGGCCGAATCCGAGCGTATCTACGACGTTGGATTCTCACAGCTTGCCGACAAGCCGTTCCACAGGTTCGGCGCGATGCTCAAGACCCTGCCCGCCATGCTGCGGCTGGGCAGCCATCGCACGGTCTGGCAGCTGGTGAAGCGTCACCTGAAACATGACAAGCTGCGCCAGGCCTTCTCCGTCCAGCCTCTGTTGGTCGGAGGGAATCCCTTCTCGACCACGAGCATCTACAACCTGATCCATTTTCTGGAACGGGCCCACGGCGTCCATTTTGCCATGGGCGGCACCGGCGCGCTGGTGGACGGGCTGGAACGCCTGCTGCGGGAAAACGGGGTTGAGATTCGACTTCAGACCACGGTGGCGGCCATCGAGACCGACCGGGGTCGCGTCTCGGGCGTGCGCCTCGAAAGCGGCGAGCGGCTGGTGGCGGACCTGATCGTCTCCAACACCGATCCTGCCCACGTCTATGACGACCTGCTTGCGCGGCGCGATGCGAAGGTCTCGGCCCGGCTCAAGACCCGTCTGGCTCGCAAGTCCATGGGCCTGTTCGTGCTGTTTTTCGGGACCGAGGGCACCTACGAAAACGTGGCGCACCACACCATCTGGCTGGGACCGCGCTACAAGGCCCTGCTGAATGACATCTTCAACAAGAAGGTCCTGGCAGAGGATTTCTCGCTCTATCTGCATCGACCGACAGCCACCGATCCATCCTTCGCGCCGGCCGGTCACGAGAGTTTCTATGCGCTGGTGCCGGTGCCGAACCTGCAGGCCGGCATCGACTGGTCTGTCGAGGGGCCGAGGCTGAGGGACCGGGTCGTTGCGGCGCTGGAGCGGACCCTGCTGCCCGGCCTCACGGACACAATCCGGTCGGACTTCTTCATGACGCCCGAGGATTTTCTGACCGACTATCTGAGCCCTGCAGGTGCCGGGTTTTCCATCGCGCCGCACTTCACACAGTCGGCGTGGTTCCGGTTTCATAACCGTGCAGAAGGCCCTGAAAACCTGTTTCTGGTGGGGGCGGGCACCCACCCGGGTGCCGGCCTGCCGGGCGTGATCGCCTCGGCCAAGGTTCTGGAGCATCTTGTGCCCCCGGTCGTTGGTGGGGGTGCCGCCGGCGGTCGCCATTCTGCCGGAGCGGCATGACATGACACCCTTTCGGGACGGTACGCCGTCGTCCAGTCAGGACGTGATGCGAACCCATGGACGGTCGTTTCACTTCGCCAGCCACTTCCTGAAGGACCGGCACGCCGAGCGGGCTGCCCGTCTCTATGCATTCTGCCGGTACCTGGACGACACCGTCGATCTCGCTGAGAGCAAGTCGGAGGCCGAGCGGACACTTGACCATATCGCCCGCGAACTCGCCGGCGAGGTCCCGGCCACGGCTGCGACGCGTGACTTCCTTGCCCTGATGGACGAGGTCGGGCTGGCACCGTCGATGCCCGTGGGCTTGATCAGCGGCCTGCGGTCAGACCTCGGCGTCGTCGCAGTGAAAACCGAGGCTGAACTGATACGCTACGCCTATCATGTGGCGGGGATCGTCGGGCTGATGATGTGCGACGTGGTCGACGTGAAGGCCCCGGAGGCGCGTCCGTTCGCGATCGATCTCGGCATCGCCATGCAGTTGACCAACATAGCCAGGGACGTGGATGAGGACGCCCGGCGAGGCCATCGCTATCTTCCGGAAGCCTGGGTCGGGCCTTTGACACCGCAGCAGATTGTCGACCCGGACCCGGAGATGAAGCACATCCTGAGGCAGGCCAGCCGCCGGCTGCTCGACCGGGCAGAAATCTATTACCGGAGCGCCGATCACGGCCTGGGGCATCTGCCGGCGCGGGCCCGGTTCGCCATACTCGTGGCGGGGCGCGTGTACCGCCAGATCGGCGTGAGCATCGCGCGCCAGGACCATGCCTCCTGGCAGGGTCGCGCCCGGGTCTCCCGACCGGTGAAGCTCCAGGTCGCTGCGGGTGCTGCCCTTTCCTTCCTGGGGTGCCCTCACCTGCACGCTCGCGACGCCCTGCACGATCAGACCCTGCACGAGGCCCTGGCGGGCCTGCCCGGCACCCATCCGGCCGGCCCCTGATGGCGACCACGGCAGATGTCGTCATCCTGGGAGGCGGCTGCGCCGGGCTGGCCCTGGCTCGGGAATTGGCCCTTCGCCGTCATGGGCTCAGCACTGTGGTTCTCGAACCCCGCACAGGCTACGCGGAAGATCGGACCTGGTGCTTCTGGGCGCGTCATGACGAGCCCCTGCGCTTTCCTTCCCGGGGTCAATGGGCGAGCTGGCAAATCTCGGCCGGCAACCAGGTCCGCACCCACGCGGCGCGCGACTGGCGCTATCACTGGATCTCGTCGGCTGACTACTATGCCGACGCCGCGATGGTGATCGGCGCAAGTGAGCAGGTCGAGCTTTGTCTCGGGGTCCGGGCCGACGAAGTCATCGTTCGGGACGACATCGGAGAGGTCTCCACCAGCGCCGGTCCGGTGACAGGCCGGTGGATTATCGACACGCGTCCGCCGACGCAGGACTGGCTTGTGCAGGCACCGGTCGCCCAACTGTTTTCAGGCGTCGAGGTCGAGACCGCCGGTGATGTGTTCGAGCCGGAAATCGTGACCCTGATGGGTGATCTGCGGGCCGTGGATGGGGGGGTAGCCTTTGACTACATCCTGCCGCTGTCGCCCCGGCGAGCCCTGGTCGAACACACGGTCCTGACCTCGCAACCCCATGACCCGGCCTTGCTTGACGGTCCCTGTGACGCCCTGGTTGCCGACCTTTGCGGGCGCGAGGTGAAGGTGCTTCGACGCGAGCATGGCTGGCTTCCCATGGGTCTTCCCCGGCCTCGCCACAGTCCGGGCCCCGTCGTCCGCGCCGGCACGCCGGGCGGGGCGATACGACCGTCGTCCGGCTATGCTTTTCGTCGTATCCAGACCTGGGCCGCACGTTGCGCCGACGCCCTCGTCGATCGCGACGAGCCGCTGGCCGGGCCGCCGGACCCACCGGCGCGAAGCCTGATGGATCGCATCTTTCTGCGCGCCTTCACCCGTGATGCCGGCGGGGCTCCCGACGATTTCAGCCGTATGGCCGGGGCGCTCGACGGCGACGGCTTTGCCCGCTTCATGTCCGATGAGGCGAGAGGGACTGACTGGGCGCGGGTCGTCGCCAGCCTGCCCAAAATCCGCTATCTGACGGCGGCGGCCGGTGCCCTGCGGCCGGGTTCCGCGCAGGGCAGCCCGTGATGCTGACCTCCGTTCGCCCCTGGCTCCCGGGACCCGGGTTCATGCTCGCCCTGTCTGCAGCTGTTCTGCTGTCGCTCAGCCAACCGGCTCCCGGAGTGGAACTGGCACTGGTCACGGGCGCCGTCGCCTTGGCCGGTCTGCCGCACGGGGCCGCAGACACCTGGATTGCAGCCCGGGAAGGGCTGGCAA
This sequence comes from Caulobacteraceae bacterium, assembly GCA_947501315.1. Classification (GTDB taxonomy): domain Bacteria; phylum Pseudomonadota; class Alphaproteobacteria; order Caulobacterales; family Caulobacteraceae; genus Brevundimonas. The sequence goes on from CANMXH010000065.1 coordinate 9,983, forward strand.
GGGACAGACTCGGAACAGCGGTCTTTCTGGCAGTCTATTCGGGGCTCGCGCTGCTGGTGATTGCCGCATGGCTGCTTTTTCCGGTCATGAGCCTCGCACTCTTCCTCGCCATATCGGTCTGGCATTTCGGTGACGACAGCCGGGAGGGCCTCCACCCGGTTGCGCGCATTTCAACGGGCCTGATCATTCTCGGCGCACCGGCCGCATTCCATGCGGCGGCGGTCAGCGAAGCCTACGGCATTCTGTCCGGAGACGGGATCGCGGCGATCGTCTCTGTCCAGGGAGCCCTGTTCTGGCTCGGATGTGTGGCGCTGCCCCTCACACTGGCCCTGACCCCGGCCCGGAGCCCCCTTTCGGCCCGGGCGACCCCCGGACGGATCAACCACCTGATCGAGATGGTCTTGCTGGTTGGGCTGGCGGCGTTTCTCTCGCCCCTTCTCTATTTCGCCGCCTATTTCTGCGGGGTCCATTCTCCCCGGCATCTCGGCCGCGTGATCCGCCTGTTCCCGAAGCGAAGCGGATCGGGATTGTGGGGCACGATCACGGCATTGACCCTGGTCACCTTGCTCGCCGGCGCGGCTGTCTGGGGATGGCTGACGACTGCCGGCCAGCAGCCGGATGCCGCCAGACTGCAGGTCCTGTTCATCGGGCTGGCCGCCCTGACCCTGCCGCATATGCTGCTGGTCGACAGGCTGTCGCCGTCACTCATGCGAGGCAGGAACCCATGACGAATCCGGGCCGGCAGGCACAAAACGACGCGGCCGAACGCGTCATCTGTGTGGATGAGGCCGACCATATCATCGGCGAGGCGGGAAAGCTTGACGCCCATGAACGGGGCCTGCTGCACCGCGCCTTCTCGGTCTTTCTTTTCGACGACCAGAACCGACTTCTGTTGCAGATGCGGGCGCTGACCAAATATCACTCGGGCGGGCTGTGGGCCAACAGCTGCTGCGGACATCCGCGCCCGGACGAGCCGATCATTCAGGCGGCGGTGCGGCGCACGCGCGAGGAGCTCGGTCTTGCTGCGGACCTTCATGAGGGTTTCCGCTTTCGTTACCGGGCAAACCTCGACAATGGCCTGATAGAAAACGAGCTCGTCCACATGATGTTTGGCCGTTTTTCCGGAGCGGCCGCTCCTGAACCGGCCGAAGTGGCCAGCCTGCGCTGGATGAGCCTCGATGCCCTGGCAAAAGATGTCGCGACCACCCCGTCAATCTATGCGCCATGGCTTCGCCTCTACGTCGAGAATGGCCTTGAGGACCTTTCCTCCGCGCTGGCGGCCCTCGAGGCGACCTGAACCGGTCCGTCAGGCCGTCTTCGCCGCGACCATCGGCTCCATGACCTGGCCTGCGACCGACAGGCCGCCGCCGAACAGCAGGGCCGCCGCTGCTGCGATCAGCAGGGGCCGCGCCAGACCCTGTTCGGGGCCAAGTGGCCGGATCAGCATCAGCACCAGCAGGCCCAGCAGGACCAGCACGCCGGGCAGGTCCATGCCGACGCCGAGGAAGACGCCGTGGGCCTGGGCCATGATCCAGCCCCCGCCCAGCACGGCGGCGAACGCCGCCGGTGCCAGCGACTGCGTGCGGGTCAGTGACGGGTCGAGCAAGGCGGCCAGCGCGGCGGCGACGGCGGCCAGCAGGCCGGTCCAGACGAACAGGAAGGCGGCCTCGGGCGCGAGCGCCTGTGCCACCATCCCGAGGATCAGGATCAGGCCGATCAGGCCCGTCCAGCCGCCCCAGGTGGAGTGGGATGCCAGGCCGGGGAAGAGCGACAGGCCGACGGCGATGACGGCAGCGCCG
>CANMXH010000066.1 GCA_947501315.1 Caulobacteraceae bacterium
AAGGCGTCACTGCGTCGCGTGCGTCCCACCAACAGCAGGCCACGGCAGCTCCGGTCGTTGAGATGGGCGGATAGGGTGGTCGCGAGGGCCCCGGGCTCGCCGGCAGCCACCGCGAGGGTCCGGGCACCGACCGGACTCCACGGAATGCCGGACAGGTCCTCCGCCTGATACCAGGCCGCTCCATCAAGGTCCCAGGCGCAGATGATGAGCGCCGGCCTCAAGTCCGGGGCGGCCTCATCCGATGACTCAAGCATGACTGGCCTGTGTATGACGGAAACGTGACAGAGGTTGATACCGTGTCGCTACCCACGGTGCGACGTCAAGGCGCAATCACCGTGGGAGAGATCAAGGTGCGTGAAATTCACGCCTCAGGCGAGATCACCCACTGCGGCATCCAGCAGCATGAAGGCCCGTCCGCCTGCCGAAGTAAGGCGGCCCAGAATCCCGGCTCCGTCGCCTGCGGCAGCACGGGTCGCGAGGTCGCGTGAGAAGCCGCGAACAAAGGCCTCGGCGTCTGTGCGCAGATCCGGATCGGTGAGAACCCGGCGCGAGACGCTTCGCACAGCCGCCGGCGCGACCCGTCGCACAATCTGGCGCGCGCCATCTGGATTGCGCCCGGCCAGAGCGTGCGCCGCCTCCTCGACCCGGGCGCGGGGCAGGAGGGCGTTCGGGTCGACGCCCATCCGCCGGATCGCCGCCACGATCCGCTCTTCCAGCGCCTCCGACGCCTCTGCCGGCATTGCGGGCGTCTCGAGATCCAGCGGGGCTTCACCGGGACCGTCGTCGACGAGATCATTCCAGTCCAGCCCGTCGCTGGTCAGGGCCTCCGAGCCTGCCATGGGTTCCAGCTTGAGCCGTCCGCGAAGCCCGGGCGACCGCGGCTCGTCGCCCCTGGCCTTGGGCAAGCGCCCGACATCGGAACCGGCGGCGTCTGTTCCGACGGCCGGCACCGGCTCGCGCCGACGCAGGACTGGCGCGTCGCCCGATACCACGCCCATCAGCCGGACCGCCTCGGTCAGCATGTCATAGTTGCGCCGCACCCGCTCCTGGAACCCGACATCGAGCGCCTCGGTGTCTGCGGCGGCCTTCCGCGAGGCAGCGGCCAGGGCGTCGAGGCCTTCCTCCACGGAGGCGCGGACGGCCTCGACCCGTTTCTGGGTTTCCTCGGGCATGCGGGCTGCGCGTTCATCGAGATCGCCGATCGTTTCATCGATCCGGGTGAGGGCAGAGGTCATCCGTTCGACCGTCAATTCGAGGCGCTCCAGCGCCCGATCCCCCGCGACATCGACCAGCCCGGTGGTCTCGATGACAATCTTGCGAGCCGAGTCGATACGAGCGTCTGCGGCCTGGTCGGCTTTCTGTGCCGCGTCGAACAAGGCCTCGCCCAGGCGTTCGGCGCGAATCCGGGCCTGTTCAGCGGCATGGCTCGCAGCCTCGCGGGATTCCTCGGCCGTAGCCTGCAGCGCGTTGAGAGCGGCGCGGGTTTCCTCGACCAGGACGTCCCGGGCCTCAGCGGCCAGGGCTTCAAACCGGTCCAGGGCCATTTTCGTCGCTGCGTCGAAACCATCGGCTTCCCGTTGGGACATCTCGACAAGGGCCCGGAATTGGTCGGTGGCCGCTTCTACCAGATCCCTGATGGTTTCAGTCGTCCGGGAAGAGGTTGCTCCCAGTTCACCTGCCGCGGAGCGTGCCGCGGAAAGCTGTTCGCTCAGTTGCGCCCGCTGGCTCTCGACCTGGGCCGAAAAGTCTTCCTGATCGGTCCGCAGGGCATAGGCGGCGGTAACGAGGGCAGCACGCTGCTGGCCCAGGCCTTCTTCAACCGACTGGATCTGTTCGGTGACCCCCGACCCCGCATTCTCCAGCCGCAATGTCTGGCGCGCCAGGTCGTCGGCGGCGACCCGCGCAGCGTCCTGCGCTTCATTCGCGGCAGCGGCGAGGTCGGCGGCCCGGGAGGCGAGTGCGGCTTCCGCTTCGCGGAGCTGGGTTTGTGCGAGGTCGGAGGCGTCAACCACCATCCTGGACTGCCGCTCGACGGCCTCGATCACGCCGGACGCCTGGCTGTCCATACGGGTGGCCAGAATTTGCATTTTCTCACGCTCATTGCCCAGCTGTTCGGCGAGGCGACGCGCGGTGCCGCCGGCCGTCTCGGCGGCCTCGTTCAGCCGGGTCGTCTCCTGAAACAAGGCCTCACGCAGCATTGCCATGTCGTTGCGAGCCCGCTCGGCTGCCAGTGATGCCTGGTCAATCTCGTTCCGCAGCGCGTGCAGGACGTCTCCGGTCTGCCGGGCGGCGAGCGCGGTCGGGGCGATCAGGGCATCTGAAAGTTCACGGGCGCGGCGGGTCTCGATAACCAGGCCAGAGCCCTGTCGCACCGCGTGGGCCAGCATTATGGCCATACCGGCCGGTGCGAATGCGATCAGTGCATAGACGGCGAGACGAAGCGGCTCCAGCTCGACGGCACCCGAACCCACCTCGAATGCAAGCCACGCGGCAATCCCGCCGATCCAGAGGGCCGCGGCCATGCCGGCGACCACATAGGCATCTCGCCCGGACGGGGCGGGAACCTCGCGACCCGATTGCCGGGCCGGGGCAGGTGGGGGCTGGTAGGTGACCGGGGTCGCTTCCGCCGACACAGCGAGCTCGGGCACCACTGTCTGCGAAGCGGCGCGTCCGGCCTCTGCCAGAGCCAATTCCCCGGCGTGACGTTGCTCATCAGCGAGCCGCCTCCGTCGGCGTTCTGACATGGGACGTTCAGCGAATCTGGCCGGTGAACGGTCCGGTGCAGAAACTTCGTCGACGGGCTCAACGCGCGGCTCGGCAACCAGGGCCGCCGGCTCCGGTTCGGTCAGGTTCATGGCGGGCCGTTGGCGGGGGGGTTTCATATAGGGTCGATCTCGTCACAGAGCGTATCGATAGCCGACACGCGAGAAGACGCCGCGACCCTAACGGGTCAATCGCGGCGCGAAAAGTCGAGGCTGAATGATTTCGGGGACAGTCGAGACCCTGAGGGGGGTCAGCAGTCCTGTTCGCGTTCGGTGGACGCCGCAATCACCGCGATGGAAGGGCTTTCACCGCAGTCCCGGACGCGATGGATTTCACGTTGGGGAGCCTGCCGTGGATCCAGATCAACCCCGAACTGCGACAGGGCCGCAGCCGCGAGCATGGCGACGAACCCAGCGATAAACTCGATCAGCGCCTGCATCGCCGATCTCTCCTGTTCGAACAACCCTTGCGCTTATGCCCTCTAAACTGTGTTCGGACAATCCCGCTCCGCATGAACAAAGCGTCACGATTGACCGGGTGTTCCCGGACATGGAACGGATGTGGGGGGCGTCGCCGTTTTGTAAACCGGGGCGTACATCGTCGTCACGCGAATCGGCCAGACCTGCGGCATGATTGAACCGGGCAAAGACCAGACCGACAGCCTGCTCACCCCGGGGCGCAACTGCTGGCGGGTCGAGACAGCGGACCGTTTTGCGGTTCTCATGGAAAATTCGGCTTTTTTTGACGCCTTGCGGTCGGCGCTGGGCAAGGCGCGCCGCTCGATTGTAATCCTGGGCTGGCAGTTCGATCCCCGCACGCGGCTGGATCCGCAGAGCGCTGACGACGACCAGCTGGCCCAGATTGGGCACCAGCTGCCTATGCTGGTGAAGGCCCGTCCGGAGCTGGATGTCCGGCTGCTGATCTGGAAATCGCCGCTGCTGATCGCAGCATCGCAGGACTTCTATCCCCACAGGGCCCGGGCATGGTTTAACAGACGAATGGTGGAGTTCCGGCTCGATCTGCCGCCGGCGTTGGGTGCCTGCCATCACCAGAAGGTCATCATCATCGATGACGCCGTGGCCTTCTGTGGCGGTGGTGATATCTCCACCGATCGGTGGGATTCCGAGGAGCATCTGGACGGTGACCCACGTCGCTGCCAGCCGTCCGGTCTGATCCCGCCGCCTCGGCACGAGGTGATGGCAGTCATGGACGGTCCCGCTGCGAGGGCGCTGGGAGATCTGGCGCGGGAACGCTGGTTCCGGGCCACCGGTGAGCGGATCCTTGCCGATGAAGGCGACGGTGATCCGTGGCCTGAAGGGGTGGAGCCCGATTTGCGTAGTGTACCCGTCGCCATCGTCCGCACCGAGCCGTCAGCCGGCGGTCGGGCGGAGGTCCGGGAGAATGAGGCCCTTCACCTGGACGCCATCCGTCGAGCGAAACATCTGATCTATATGGAGAACCAGTATTTCACCTCGCCCGTCATGGCGGCCGCCCTGGCGGCCAGGCTCGCGGAGCAGGAGGGGCCCGAAATCGTGCTGGTCTCAACCGGAACCAGTCCGAGCTGGTTCGACCGGATCACCATGGATACTGCTCGTTCCGAGGTCCTGTTTCGACTGGAACAGGCTGACCGATACAATCGATTCTTCGCCTTCACCCCTCAAACGCGCGAGGGCGCGCGGATTATCGTCCACGCCAAGGTCTCGATATATGATGACGCGATACTGCGCATCGGCTCGACGAATCTGAACAACCGGTCGTTCGGCTTCGACACCGAGTGTGACGTTGCCGCGGAACCCGCGGATGCAGCGGGCCGGGCGGCTATCCAACGGTTTCGTCAGCGCACCATCGCGCACTGGATCGGTGTCTCAGGCGAGGCCTTCGGGGAAACCGAAGCCGAAACAGGATCTGTGGGAGCGGCGATCCATCGCTTCGATACCGGCCGGATGAAGGTCCTGGGAGCGACGCGGCCGTCACGAACCGAGCGCATCATCGCTGAGTTCCAGCTGGGAGACCCGACCTCGACCCGGGACGCTTTCCGCCCCTGGAAACGGCGGAGCCGCTCGCATCGCGGCCTGCCGGCAACTAAAGAGCCTTTATCTCGAAATCGATGACCAGGGGCAGGTGGTCCGACGCCATGCGGGCGAGAGGTGAAAACGGCGCGCTCACCGCCGTGACCAACACCTCCGGGCTGGTGAAACAGTGGTCGATCCGGATGGCTGGAAAGCCGGACGGAAATGTCTTGATCGTAGGCTTCAGCCCCAGACTGCGCTGGCAGTCGGCCAGGTGTCGGGTGATTGTCTGGTAAGGCCGCGTGATCGAGGTCGCGTTGAAGTCGCCGGTCAAAAGCGCGGGTCCGACACAGGCCGGATGGCCCAGCCAGTCAGGCCCGACCAGGGCGGCCGCCTGCAGGCGTTGTTCCCGGGGAACGAGGCCGAGGTGGGTGTTGATGACATTGACCCGTATGCCATCGAGGTCGATTGCTGCCCACAGGGCACCGCGGGGCTCCAGCCCAGGTATGCCCCGGATGGTGGGGAGTGATCCGGACTTCACCAACCGCTCCGGCCTGAGGGTCAGGATGGCGTCGCCATACTGTTCGGCCTCAACCTTCATCGCGGCGTTGAAATGGAATGTCATGGCCAGACCGTCAGCGATTGACCGGGCCTGGTCGACATGGCCGGTGCGGGCGCGGCCGACATCGAGCTCCTGGAGACAGACAATATCCGGCTCATGCTCGGCGATGACACCCACGATCCGGGCCACATCGAGCTTGCGATCGACGCCGACGCAGCGATGCACATTATAGGTCAGCAGACGGGGCATGATGTCCTGAAAACGGGCCGGTCGACCGTCCGGCCAATACCACGGGTAATGCGACACCAAAGCGTCGTCGGACCTCCCGGGTTCAAATCAGGACCAGTCGATCCCCGATCTCGTTGGGGTTCGTTGTCCGCGGCGGGAAATGTTCGGCAAGAACGTCGCTGCACAGGCCGATCGCAGCCTCGAAACCGCCGGCCGGGTCGCCGTTCTTCATTCTCAAGGCCAGCGCCTCTACCGCGTCGCCCCAGACGGCCTGGTCGACCTTGCTGTGGATGCCCTCATCGGCGACGATCTCGACCTGGTGATCGGACAGGGCCGCGAAGATCAGGACGCCCGTCCGGTCCTGGGTGGTGTGCAGGCCGTGGGCGAGGAACTGTTCCATGGCGGCGCGGCGCACCCGGGCCCGGCGAATGCTGCGCGGCGTCACAAGGCGACGAACGCCGGGGATCGAGGTCAGCAGCAGAGCTATCAAGAACACGACGGACTGGACGAGGGCGAAGGCGGCCAGGGACTGACCCACCACGACATCGGTGGACGACAGATGGGCGGCCTGCCAGCCGTGTCCCAGTCCCGGAATCCAGGCAGGATCAAAACCGAGCGGGATCAGACCGAGCGGCAGAAGCAGGGCCGCCGCGGCCGCCCAGCCGACCGAGATATCGCGATATGACGAGACCTGCCGCGCCAGCACACAGAAGATTTCGCCCGAGGTTCTGACCTCTGCCGCTGCGATCGCGTCGCCGATACGGCCCTGAACCTGGGGTGTCAGCTTGATCACCATCCGCCGGACGCTCCCCCGCCACCGAAACTGCCGCCGCCGCCACCAAAACCACCACCGCCGCCGAAGCCGCCACCACTACTGCCGCCGCCGCCGCCGCTATTCTCCCGGGTCGACGCCAAAGCCGCCGCCCAGAGAAGGGTGTGCAGAACGCCACCGGCGCGTCTGCGACCCCGCCCTCCAGCGCCGCCGATCATGGCCAGAAGCAGCAGAAGGAAGATCACGCCGATGGGCGAAATGATGCCTAGCGGGGCCTCGGAACTCGGCCGTTCCGCCGCCGCAGCCCGCGCCTGTGCCTCGACGGGGTCCAGCCTCAGCTGCCGATCAATGGCGTCAACGCCCTGTTCGATGCCGCGCTGGAAATCGCCCTCGCGGAAGGCTGGCAGGATTTCGTTCTGGATGATCAGGGCCGACAGGGCATCGGTCAGGACGGGTTCGAGTCCATAGCCGACCTCGATCCTGACCTTGCGTTCGCGGGGCGCGACGATGAGCAGGACGCCGTTGTTCTTCTCGGCCTGACCGATGCCCCAGGCCCGACCCAGCTGATATCCGTAGTCCTCGATCTCATAACCCTGGAGGTCGGGCACGGTGACGACGACGACCTGATCGCTTGTGTCGCGTTCCAGAGACTCAAGCCTTGTGGCCAGCGCCAGTTCCCCGGCATCGGAGACCAGGTCGCCGTGATCGATGACACGCCCGTTCAGGGGCGGAAAGGTCGGACCGGCGGCGAAGGCCGGTGCGACCGCCGCCAGCCAGACGGCGGCCAGCAGCGCCGCGATCAGCCCTGCGGCCCGGATCACATCGTAGGTCTGAAGCCTGCGGATCACTGCGCCGCCGGAGCCGCGGGCGGGGCCGCGCCGGGCGCCGCAACCGGCGCAGCCCCGCCGGGCCGGGCCGGGTTCAGGGCGTCAAAATTGACGCCCGGTGCCGACTGCGCCGCCTCGGTGGCCGAGAACAGCTGCATCGGCTCTGACCCGCCGTGAAGGGTATTGGCCCAGATGACTGTCGGGAAGGTCCGCAGCGAGGTGTTGTAGTCCCGCACGGCCTCATTGTAGTCGCGCCGGGCGATGGCGATGCGGTTCTCTGTGCCCTCCAGCTGCGACTGCAGGGCGATGAAATTCTGGTTCGACTTGAGGTCCGGGTAGCGTTCGACGACCAGCAGCAGCCGCGACAGCGCCTGTGAGAGTTGGCCTTGGGCGGCCTGGTAGCGCTGGAAAGCGGCCGGGTCGTTCAGCGTCTCCGGCGTGACCGTCGCGCCGGTCGCCTGGGCCCGGGCTTCGATCACCTGTGTCAGGGTTGTGCGCTCGGCGATGGCTGCCCCCTGCACGGTGGCCACGAGGTTCGGCACCAGATCGGCGCGGCGCTGGTACTGCGACTGGACATCGGCCCAGCGCGCCTTGGCGGCCTCTTCCTTGGTCGGAATGGCGTTGATCCCGCAGCCCGCCAAAGCGGGGGTCAGGATCACAACGGCTGCAAGGGCCGAAACACGGGGTGAGAAGCGGATCATCTACGTCTCCTGACTGGCCAGGATCCGACTATCGGTGTTCAGCCGTGTTGGTTCAAGCGTCGAGACGTTCGGGCACGACACCGACCGAGCGACAGGCGGCGGAATAGGTGTTGGCCAGAAGGCAGGCGATGGTCATCGGCCCGACCCCTCCGGGCACCGGTGTGATCCGCCCGGCGACCCCGGCGGCCTCTGTGAAGGCGACGTCGCCGACCAGCCTTGTCTTGCCCTCGGCGGCCTTGACCGGGTCGCGCGAGGGCACACGGTTGATGCCGACGTCTATCACGGTCGCGCCGGGCTTGATCCAGTCGCCGCGGACCATTTCAGGCCGTCCGACGGCCGCGACCAGAATGTCGGCCGTGCGGCAAAGGGCCGGGAGGTCGCGGGTTCGGGAGTGGGCTACGGTCACCGTGCAGCTTTCGCCCATGAGCAGCTGTGCCATCGGCTTGCCGACGATGTTCGAGCGCCCGACAATGACGGCGTTCAGGCCCGACAGATCGCCCAGTTCGGCCTTCAACAGCATGAGGCAGCCGAGCGGAGTGCACGGCACCAGCCCCGGCAGGCCCACGGCCAGCCGTCCGGCATTGACGACATGAAAGCCGTCCACATCCTTGTCGGGATCGATCGCATCCAGCACGGCCGACGCAGAGATATGACCGGGCAGCGGCAACTGTACCAGAATGCCGTGGATGTCCGGGTCGGCATTCAGGTGCGCGACAAGGGCCAGCAGGTCCGTCTGAGAGGTCGTATCCGCAAGACGGTGGGTGTCGGACCGCATGCCGGCGCGCTGGGTCGTTTCACCCTTGTTCCGGACATAGACCTGGCTGGCAGGATCGTCTCCGACGATGATGACGGCCAGGCCGGGCTTGAGGCCATGGGTCGATTCCAGCCGGGCCGAGGCGGCGGCGACGCGCTCGACCAGTCCGGCCGCGAAGGCCTTTCCGTCGATCAGGGTCGCGCAGGCGGGGTCGGCCGTCATGGATTTCGGCTCCGGATGTCAGGAATCGTGTGCTCGCCGCGATTTACAGACGGCATGGATCGGCGTCTATGATCGGAGTCGCATTCAAGGGGATATCCATGCGCCGCCATACTATTCTCGTCGCCGTCAGCCTGCTGGCCCTGTCGATTGCAGCGCCGGCCCTGGCCCAGCGCGTCGAGACCCTGGCTCCCGGTCGCACCATTGAGGGTCAGATCGCGGATGGCGACGTTACTGCGGCCGACGGGGCCTATCGCTATGACGATTATCTGATCCGGGCCCGAGCCGGCCAAAGGCTCGAGGCGGTCATGCGCGCCGAAAACTTCGACGCCTACCTTGAGGTCTTCCATGAGGGCGAAGGCGAGGTGATCGCCAGCGATGACGATGGTCTGGGAGAAGGCACCAATTCGAGGCTTCGTTTCACAGCAGATCGCGCCGGCAACTATGTGCTCCGTGCCCGCACGCTGGCGGGTATCGAGGGTGGCACCTATTCCCTCGCCCTGAACCAGCGTCCGCGGGCGGCACGTCCGGGCCGTCCGGCGGCCATCCGGGTCGGCCAGTCCGTTCAGGGCGCATTGAGCGCGGGCGATCCGGAGAGCGAAGACGGGCTGTCCTACGACGCCTATACGTTCCGGGCTCTTGCGGGCGAGCGGTTTGCCGTTGACCTGGTTGCGGACGCTTTCGATCCCGTGGTCCGGGTCGGCCAGACGCGGGCCGGTGAGTTCATCGAACTGGCCATGAATGACGATACGATGGAGACGGGCCTGAACTCGCGGCTGATCTTCACTGCGGCTGAGGACGGCGACTACATCATCCGGGCCACACCGCTGAGCCCGGGTGCCGAGGGGGCCTATACACTGGCGCTGGCGCAGGGGCCGGAACTGCCCGCCGCCCAGCCGATCGCGTTCGGCAGCCCGGTCGAAGGCGCGCTGACGGAGAGCGACGGCAAGGGCGTTGGCGACGCCACTGCCGATGTCTACCGCTTCGACGGCCAGGAGGGCCAGCGCATCCGGATCGACATGAGCTCCGATGCGTTCGACACCTATATCGAGCTGTTCGACGCCAATCGTGTCAGCCTGGCGCAGGACGATGACGGGGCCGCCGGCACCAACTCGCGGCTGACCGTCACCCTGCCGGCAACCGGCGCCTATTTCATCGAGGCGCGGGCTTTCTCCGATGCGACGGGGGCCTATTCCCTGTCGGTCTCCGAGGTCGAGCCGGAAAAGGCACCCGAGTCGCTGGCCTTCGGTTCACCGATCCAGGGCGAGATCAGCGAAACAGACGCCCGGGATGGTGATGACCGCGGTTTTGACGTCTTCGCTTTCAGGGGCGCCGCGGGCCAGCGGGTGCAGGCGATCATGCGGTCCGGCGATTTCGACACCTTTCTTCAGGTCGGTCGGGCGGGCATGGAGTTCGAGGCCCTGGCTTACGACGACGACGGTCTGGGCGAGGGCACGGATTCGCGGCTCAGCTACACCCTGCCGGAAGACGGTGACTATGTGCTGCGGGTCTCGCCGCTGGGGTCGGGCGGAGAGGGCCTCTACGCCCTCGAGCTGAAAGACCGGGGGCCGCAGCCGCTGCCGGGCAGTGTGCTGGTCGGGGCCACGGCCCGTGGCCTCCTGACCGAAGCCGACGCCACGGCTGAGGACAACAGCTTTTTCGACGCCTACCACTTGACGCTGAAGGCGAATGAGAAGCTGCTGATCACCATGGTGTCTAATGAGGTGGACAGCCTGCTTGTTGTTGGTCGGGAGCAGGAGGACGGGTCGTTTGAAGTCCTCGAGTCGGATGACGACAGCCTGTCGGACAGCCATGCCAAGCTGGAATGGACTGCGCCGTCGGACGGGGTCTATGAGGTCCGCGCCGGGACGTTCCAGCAGGGGCAGACCGGGGCCTATGCGTTGAACGTCGAGAAGCAGCCCTGAGCGTCTGCCCGGGTGCCCGATGACGCGCAGGGAGGCGGCCAAGGCTATCCGTCTGGGCGCCGATATGGTCGGTCAGGCGGCAGGAGTCCTGACGGTGGCCATGGTCTCGACCGAAGCGGTCGTCGCGCATTTCGAGACCGTGATCCGCCAGATGCGGACCGTCTGCTTCTGCACCGGCTCGGCCAGTCTGACGGCCTTGTTCCGGGCACCGCTGCAGGCCTGACGCCGGTCATCAGCGAGGGGCGGAAAGACACTGTTTCAGCCGAAAAAATGCGCCGTACTTCGCGGCTACGGCAGGGGTGTGCCCTGGATCGGGATCGGCAGGCCTGCGTGCGGTCCTGTCGAGGGAATTCAGCGTGTCAAAGACCGCGCCCATGGGCGTTGGAGCATTGATGCACGTGGCTGCGTCGATTTCGGACGTGGGGGAGGAAAAAGCGCGGATCCGGCCGTCCCGGAGGGGTGGAAAGGGAGGTTTCGGGGTTCAAAGGGGCGGGAAGATCGGGGGCGGGAATACACTGTTCCGCTATCGTCATTCCGGGCGGAGCACAGCGGAGACCCGGAACCCGGCGGCGCGCATGAGCGCGAACCTGCCGGGAGCGCGGCTGGACAGGTCGCCTTCGGCGCCGCCGGGTTCCGGCCTTCGCCGGAATGACGATAGCAGTAAGGGCCGGGGACTAGGCCGACGGCAGCAAATCCCCTGCGAACATCCGATAACGCCCCGCGCGGACGCCATCCGTCGCGCGGGCGATGTCCGGCGCGAAATAGTGGTCGGAGCCGTAGGCGGCGGCGGCCTCGCGGACGATGGCCCAGACCTTTTCCAGATCGGGTGACGAGGTCAGCGGGCGATGGAATTCCAGTCCTTGCGCGGCGGC
>CANMXH010000067.1 GCA_947501315.1 Caulobacteraceae bacterium
CTCGCCTCTGCCCGGGCGGCCGCACGCGCGGCCCACATTCCTGACTTCGTGCAATGGCTGCTGCTCGTCTATGCCATACTCGCGATGGCGATGCTCGGGACCGTGCTTGGCAGCAGTCTCAAGCAGCATCTGCCTCAGACGGCGCTGCTCCTGGTCCTGTTGACCCTGTCGCACATGGTTGTCCTCGATCTGGACAGACCCCGATCGGGCAGCATCCAGGTTTCACAGCAGCCGATGGAAGACCTGCGTCAGTCGATTGACTGACCTGCCCCGAGGGTCCTGACCGGCTTGCCCCACCGGGCCGAAAGCCACCCCGCCCGGACGACAGAAGCCGCTGCGAAGGGTTCGCTGGCCCCTGCCCTGCCTGCTGCCGGTGGAGGCAGGTTGTCGCCAGCCTGACAGCACCGCCAACCATTTCCTGCTGACCGTCTGGTCCATCTAACCCGAAATACAACACCGACATTACCACGCCTTCGCAGAATCGGAGACGGATTGCCCTCACCGCCCCGCTCTGGTCGGCTTACTCAAACCATGACGCCAGAATGCACAGCCAACTGACCACCGTCGTTGTTCATGATCAGGCCTGAAAGATAAGAGGCCTCGTTCGACGCGAGGAAGGCGATGGTGTCTGCCTGTTCGGCAGCGGTGCCCATACGACCAAGCGGGACGCGCTGTAGACGAGCCTTCAGCCGCTCGGAATCCATTCCCGTGGGACCGGTCGTGATATCTGTCGCGGTGATGCCGGGGCAGACGCAGTTTACGCGGATGCCGTGGCGACCCCATTCGACCGCCAAGCCATCACCCTCTGCTTCCCGGAGTGCCGGTTCTGTCGTTCTGGCGAGTTGCCATGTGGCCAAGCTCGCAGCACAGTGTTCGTCGGGCGGGGATCAGCGGCGACTCATTGACCCCTCAAGGCGCATCACAAGGGGGGGGCGGAGATGGCTGACCGGACCATGTTCACGAAACTCGGCCAGGGCGAACCGGCCGCGCGTACACATGCGCCACAGGCTGCCCGCCGGCTCGAACTGGAGCTTCGCGAACAGGCCGGCGACAATGCCCAGGCCGCCCGGGAGTGGGTACCGGCCTATGTCCCGGCTCCCGAACCGGAGCGGATGACGCCCCTGCCCCTGGCTGACAAGGCCCTTGTCGAGCCGCTCGAAGCGCCGCGCCCGTTCACCGTCAGCAATGACGTCGCGAGCGCAACCGAGGACGGCGCGCCCGTGAACATTTCCGTTCTCGGCAACGACGTCGGAGCCGCCGCGGTCGCCCGGATCAACGGCGTTGCCGTAACGCCGGGCAACATCATCACCTTGCAGTCCGGGGCACGGGTGGTCGTCAATGCAAACGGCACCCTGTCCTATGAGGTCGGCACGGCCTTCCAGAGCCTCGCGGCCGGGCAGACGGCGCAGGACGTCTTCACCTATGCGGCGTCGGACGGCGGCGGATCGCCCATCGCCCCGGAAGGGGTGTTCAACGCCGCCGCGATCAACGGGACGAACGGCTTCGTGATCCATGGCGCGGCCGCCGGAGACCGGAGCGGCTATTCGGTCGCCGGCATCGGCGACGTCAACGGAGACGGCCGCGACGATCTTCTGATCAGCGCCCTCTCGGCTGACCTGCCCGGTCGCATCGACGCCGGTGTCAGCTATGTCGTTTACGGGCGTCAGGGCGGCTTCGGAGCCTCGATCGACCTCGGTGGCCTGACCGCCGCGACCGGATTCACCATCACCGGTGTCAATGCCTTCGACTTCAGCGGTGCCAGCGCGCGCGCGGCGGGAGACGTCAATGGGGACGGTCTGGCCGACTTCATTATCGGTGCTCCCTGGGGCGAGGCTACCCAGGGCACAAATGCCGGCGAGTCCTATCTGGTCTTCGGGAGGCAGGGTGGCTTCGGCACCGGCCTGGACCTGGCCACGCTCGACGGCACCAATGGCGTGACCTTCCGTGGAGTTGCCTCAGGCGACGGGCTGGGCTTTGCCGTCTCGGCTGCGGGCGACATCAACGGCGACGGCTTCGATGACCTGATCCTCGGTGCCCGGGAGGCGAACGGCCCGGATGAAGCGGACTCGGGAGCCAGCTATGTGGTGTTCGGCCGTGCGGGCGGATTCACGGCGGCCTTCGACGTGGCCGGGCTGACCGGCACCAATGGCTTCGCCATCATCGGAGCGGATGCCACGGACCGCAGCGGCTATTCAGTCGCTGCGGCCGGGGACGTCAACGGCGACGGCATTGACGATCTGATCATCGGTGCCCCGCAGGGCGACCCGGGCGGGCGGGCCAATGCCGGTGAAGCCTATGTCGTGTTCGGCAGGCTGGGTGGCTTCGGTGCCAGCCTCGACCTCGGCACCCTGTCCGGTACCAACGGCTTCACCATCTCGGGCGTGGATGCAGGCGATCATGCGGGCTGGTCGGTCGCCTCCGCCGGCGACCTGAACGGCGACGGGCGCGCGGACATGGTCATCGGAGCCCTGTATGCCGACCCTGCAGGACGCGAGAGCGCGGGCGAGACCTATGTCGTGTTCGGCCGGGCCGGTGGCTTCGGGGCCAATCTGGACCTGTCCTCCATGCCCGCCTCCATGGGCTTCACCATCACCGGCACGGCGGCGGCAAACCTCACCGGACACTCGGTGGCCTCGGCCGGCGACATCAACGGCGACGGCATAGACGACCTGCTGATCGGCGCGATCTATGCCGACGGCACCGGCGGTGTCGACGCCGGCGAGACCTATGTGGTGTTCGGGCGCACGACAGGATTCGGCGGCATGCTGGACCTGGCCTCGCTGAATGGCCAGACCGGCTTTGCCATCGGCGGTCTTGCAGCCGGGGACTTCAGTGGCCAGTCGGTTTCGGCCGCGGGCGATGTGAACGGCGACGGCTTCGACGACCTCATCATCGGTGCCCCCATGGCCGACCCGTCGGGGCGGGCCGATGCGGGTTCGAGCTATGTCATCTTCGGCGCAGCCAACACCACCCGCACCAGCAATGACGCCACGGTCACCGTGACCGTCACCGGGGTCAATGACGCGCCGGTCATCACGTCCAACGGCGGCGGGACGACCGGCACCTATACGATCGTCGAGAACACCACGGGACCGAATACCGTCATGGCCTTCGATCCCGATGCCGGGGCCAATCTGACCTATTCCATCATCGGCGGCGCGGACGCCGCCCGGTTCACGATCAATGGCTCCGGCGTCATCAGCCTGATCAACGCGCCGGACTTCGAAGCCCCGACCGACCAGAACGGCGACAATGTCTATGAGGTCATTGTCCAGGTCTCGGATGGCCAGCTCACCGACACCCAGACGATCCGTCTCACTGTAACCAACGCCAATGAGGCACCGGTCATAACTTCCAACGGCGGCGGGCCGTCGGCGTCTGTGTCGGGCGTGGAGAACAGCACGACCGCGACCACGGTCGTCGCGGTCGACCCCGATGCGGGGTCCAATCTGGTCTATTCGATCATTACCGGCCGGGACGGGGCCCGGTTCGTGATCGATCCCGTGACCGGAGTCCTGACCTTTGTCACCGCACCCAATTTCGAGGCCCCGACCGACCAGAACGGCAACAATGTCTATGAGGTCGATGTCCAGGTCTCCGACGGCCTGGGCGGGACCGACGTCCAGACCATCTTCGTCAACGTCGGCAATGCGCCCGAAGCCCCGGTCATCACTTCCAACGGAGGCGGAGCGACCGGCGGCTACACCATCGTCGAAGGGACCCTCGGCCCCAATCCGATCACGGCTGTTGATCCGGACGTGCCGTCGATCCTGACCTATTCGATCATCGGTGGTGCCGACGCGGCCCTGTTCACGATCAATGCTTCGGGCGTCCTCAGCCTGATCAGCCCGCCGGATTTCGAAGCCCCGGCAGATCAGAACGACGACAATGTCTATGAGGTCATTGTCCAGGCCTCCGACGGCCAGTTGACCGACACTCAGACGATCAATGTGACCGTAACCAACGCCAATGAAGCGCCAGTCATCACCTCCAACGGCGGCGGGGCCAACGGCACTGTTTCTATCGCCGAGGGCACCGGAACAGCGACCACGGTCGCGGCAGTAGACCCCGACGCCGGGGCCCAGATCACCTATTCGATCACGGGCGGCGCGGATGCGGCGCTGTTCTCGATCGATGCGGCCACTGGCGTCGTCAGCTTCCTGGCCCCGCCTGATTTCGAAACGCCGCTCGATGCGGGCGCGGATAACAACTACGACATCGTGGTCCAGGCCTCCGACGGGGTGAACACCGATACCCAGAACCTGCGGGTCACAGTCACTGACGTCGCGGAAAACACGCTCAGCCTGACGGACGTCGTCGGCCTGCTGGCGGTCAACGAGGGGGCCCCCTTCGTCCTGATCGACGCGGACGTAACCTTCACCGATGCCGGTGTCAGCTATGACGGCGGCCTCCTGACCATCACGGGCCTGCTCACCACGGACCTGATCACGGTCAGGAATGTGGGGACCGGTTTGGGGCAGATCAGCATCCAACAAGCGGGAACGATCTTTTTCGAAGGCGTCGATATCGGAACGATCGCGCAGACGGGGAACGTGTTCTCTGTCCTGTTCAATGCCAATCCCAACAGCGCCGCGATCGAGGCCCTGATCGAAGCCTTGGAATACCGCTCAACCTCGGACGTTTCAGTCCCGCCGCACAACCTAGCCCTGAAGATCTCCAACAGCCTCGGCCAGAGCTCAGCGACGGTGATGGTGCAGGTCCAGTTCACAGCGGACATTCTGAACGGCACCGCCGGTAACGACATACTGGAGGGCCTGCGCGGCAATGACGTCATCAACGGGTTCGACGGCCTCGACACTCTCTTTGGCGGGGCGGGCAATGACACCCTCTTCGGCGGCAATGGCAATGATAGTCTGGACGGCGGGGTCGCCGATGACACCCTGTTCGGCGATGATGGCGACGACACCCTGAATGGTGGCGACGGCCGCGACCGGCTGTTCGGCAACGCCCTGAACGACATCCTGAACGGCGACGGCTCCGATGACTTCCTCGACGGCGGCAGCGGCGATGACACCCTGAATGGCGGCGGCGAAGATGACCGGCTGCTGGGCGGCGTCGGGAACGACACACTCGACGGCGGCGACGGCCACGACCGGCTCGACGGCGGCGACGGCAGTGACATCATGGCGGGCGGCACCGGCCATGACCTGCTCACGGGAGGGGCCGGAGTCGACACCATGCGGGGCGGAGACGGCGACGACCAGTTGGATGGAGGGGCCGACAACGACGAGATCCGCGGCGAGGGCGGGATCGACACGGCCATTTTCAAGGGCCAGTTCAGTTCCTACACGGTTGCGTTCATCACCGCGGGTGTGGTTCAGGTGACCGGACCCGATGGTAGCGACCTCGTGTTTGGCTGTGAATTCCTTCAGTTCGACGACCAGATTGTCAGCCTCACCCCGGCGGCCAACAATGAACCGCCGCGCATCACCTCGGACGGTGGCGGGATCGAGGTGGCCATAGACATCAACGAGGGCCAGACCGCAGTTACCACGGTCGTGGCGACGGACCTCTTCCCGGGGGCCGTCACCTACAGCCTTTTCGGCGGTGCGGATGCGGCCCGGTTCACCATCGATGCCGCGACGGGTGCTCTGACCTTCATCACGGCCCCCGATTTCGAGGCTCCGACGGATGCCGGACGGGACAATACCTACGACGTCATCGTCTCAGCCTCTGACGGTCAGTTCTCTGACCTGCAGGGCATCACCGTGACCGTGCTGGACATTTCGGACGCACCCATACCCTCGACCAAGGGCGGCGGGCCAGAAATCTGCTATGGCCCTGACGATGACGGCGGCGACACCGGCGCACCGCAGGTTCTTCCGGGCATGTCCGACAAGACCGTCCTGCCGCCCGTCGTGGATGACTGGGCTGATCTGCGGGAGGCTCGGGACTTCTTCCCACAGGAGTCTTCCTACGAGCGGACCCTGCCGTCGGCGGATCCGCTGCAACAGCCGCCGATCACCCCATGGGACGACGGCTTCGCCTGACTTCAGTCCCTTCGGTTCCCGGGCTCATCAGTCCGGGACCCTGACGGGCCGGGGATATCAGGGGTTGGGCTGGGTCGGCGGGAAGAAGGGGAAGCCCCCCTGCCCGTCCTCATCGGGAACAGGCTCATAGCCTTCGGTGGCATCAAGCGCCGGCAGGGAATCCGCCAGGACGATGACGTCATCAGAGGCGACCGCAGCGGAAATTTCCGCCCCTTCACCCTCGTCGCCGACGGCTTCCGGAGTCGGGGTCAGCAGATTACCGAGCGTGGTCGAAAGGTCGTCCGGCAGGAAGAAGGGACCAAACACCCCGTCGCTGGACACGAGCAGCGCCTGGCCGGGCCGCTCCAGTGACGTCATCACGCCGTCGCGCTCAATGTCGATCGCCCCCGGTGTGTCGAAGGTGCGGGCATCGGGCGCAGGGCCTCGCAGGACCACCAGCAGCATCGTGTCTTCGTCACCGGTGAACGGCGGGATATCCGCCTGGTTGCGAAGGGCAGCGAGGATGCCGGGCCCGACCACGCCCTCGACGATGGTTCCACGAACGCCGATCGAGGCCACCGGCGTGTTGATCGCCTCGCGGGAGCCCGAGCGGCCGGTCCGGCCCGAGACAAAGCGGAAGGCACCGCGCGCCACCGTCACAGCCGAGCCACTGTTCTCGCTGACCACAAAGCGATCGACCGTCATCCGCGCATTGGCCCCGACGGTGAAGGTCGAGCGGTCCCGCAGCAGCACCTGGACCTGGCTCTGCGGCCCGGTCACATACTGGTCGCCCAGACGAACAGGTCCGCGGAGCTGGGCCGGTCGCAAGGGCGCATTCGCCGAGCTTCGCACCTGGACCGAGTTTCGGATCGCGGCATTGACCCCGACCGAGTCCTGGGCCTGAACCGGGCCAAAGAAAGCGAGCAGGCCCACGACCGCAACGCTCGACGCCAGACCCTGAAATTTCCGCATCATCCGGCTCCCGATATCAGTCACGCGCGCCGAAACGCCAGATCAGGCGAACTTCACCGCCCCAGCCCTCGAAATCAGCCAGTGGCGACGAGGAGTCCCGCCGATTGAAGCTGAGCGCGCCCTCCAGGGTGACGTTCTCGCGAATGTCCCCCGTCGACCCGCGCGCCGTGAAGGCGCTGAGCGGCGCGCCGACGGCCAACCGGGTGTTGGCGCGAACATCCTCGCGGGTGGCACCGCCCAGAAAAATCGCATCCGCCTCATCGTATTCGATCCATCGGACCGAGCCGCTGGCGAGGACATAGACCCCCCGGTCGAAGCGCTGGTCGATGCTGAGGCCCAGTCGCGGGCCCGCATAACCGAACGGCCCATAGCCTGCGGACTTGACCTCATAGTCGAGGCTTCCGTCGACCGTGGTCCGCGATGTCAGCCGGTGGTTCAGACCGATCCCGGCGGAGAACCGCTCGCCGTCACGATCGCCGCCGAGGAGGCCGGCCAGCGCGTCGATACCCGGCTCGTCAAAATCCTGGCTGACCGCCTCGGCGCGGACGCTCAAGGTGGTGGCATTGGTCACGCGCCAGCGGCTGTCGCCCCGCACCCCTGCCTCGGTCAGCTGCGGTTCGCCCATGAGGCGGACGTGCCGCACGAGGGCACCAAAACGCGAGCGTGTCAGACGCGTCGCCCGGGAAACCCCCGCCTCGAGCCCGGCGCGCTGGAAATCGATGGCTGCGCCGGACAAGGCAGAGCGGTCATAGAGCAGACTGGTCCCATAGACCTGCCATTCCTGGCTGGATCCGATGTCGGCGCGGCCTTCGAGCACCAGCGCGACCTCACTGGACACCCCCTCCTCCGGGGTCGGGGCACCGACCAGTTCGAAGGCTGTGAAATAGGCCCCCGCCGCGTCATCTTCATAGGCGATGCCCGCGCTCAGGCTGCCCGAAACGGTCCGGGTCGACTGATTCCGTTCAATTCGACGCAGATAGCTCTCGGCCTCGGCCCGCTGAACCGGCGACAGTGGAACAGCGTCCAGTCGCCTCAACTCGTCCCGCGCGCCCTGCATGTCGCCCAGCCGGTAAAGCACGACGCCATGAAACAGGCGAACCGAATGGCGGTTCGGATCCATGATCAGAAGCCGCTCAAGCGTCGAGGAGGCGAGGCCGAGATTGCCGAGACGGGCCTGCTCCCGCGCATAGGCGAGGTTCAGGCTTTCGTCGTCAGGCGCAGCGAGGATTTCCGAAAAATCCTGGGCCTTTGCCATCGTGGCGTGGGTCCCGAAGGCGGCGGCGAAAGCCAGCCCGAGGACCGCCTGACGCCAGGCTGGACGCCGGGTCCAGGATTCTGCAACCATCAAGCATCCCCCCGCACGAGTGACCGGACGGTAGGTCGAGCCCAACCGACGGTCAAGCTTGCCGGGCGAGATGGCGTGACTAGGTACCGACCCGTCCGAACAGGTCCGCGAGCGCCCGCAAGCGGGTCGCGGCCGCCCCGGTGGCCCTGCCGGACGCCTCGGTGAGCGTCAGCGACAGGGCGGCAGACGCACGCTTGTCAGCGCGGCCGCCACGCCATTGGTCAATACGGCCCTGCACCCTCCCGGCCAGCGCGGCATCGACCCCCCCGACCCGGGTCAGTTGGTCCAGATAGGCAGCGGCTA
Source organism: Caulobacteraceae bacterium (assembly GCA_947501315.1). GTDB lineage: Bacteria > Pseudomonadota > Alphaproteobacteria > Caulobacterales > Caulobacteraceae > Brevundimonas. Next base: position 8,611 of record CANMXH010000067.1, read on the forward strand.
CATCCGGCGTATCAGCCCAGACGATGCGGGTCTGGGTCTGGGGATTGATCGTCTCCGCCGTCACAGCCTCGGCGGCGGCGATCTCGGCCGCCGACAGGTGCTCGCTCGGAACCAGCCGCAACACATCAAGACCGCGAGCGATCTCGCTCGAATAGATCCTGCCGTTGAACCAGTAGGCTGACCAGGATCCGCCGACGTACAGCCGGCTGGCGTCGATCGGGCCCCGGTCAAAGAAGGCGATCTCCACCGGCCTGGCCGGATCGGTGAAATCCATGATCGAGATCCCGCCCTGGTACCAGGCCTGGACCATCAGGTCGCGGCCCGGAACCGGGATGATCATCCCGTTGTGGGCGACGCAGTTTTCCGTCGTGCCCTGGGCGCTCGGCAGTTTGTGGAAACTCTTTCCGGCCAGGGTCCGGTTCTCGATGGTGGCGACCATATTGGCACCCCAGGTCGCGGGATCCGTCGCCCGGCAACGGGCGCCGATGCCACCGCCCCATTCATCGGTGAAGACGACCTTGTCGCCGGCATTGTTGAAGGTGGCCGAGTGCCAGTAGGCCATGTCGGGATCGAAGATGTCCGACGTCCGGCGCGGATTTTCCGGATCGGAGATGTCCAGCAGGATGCCGTTGCCACTGCAGGCCCCGGCGGCCAGGCCGATCTCGGGATAGACGGTGATGTCATGGCACTGGTTGGTCTGGGCCGTGTCCTGGGTCGCGATACCGGACCGGCCGCCGCGCCAGAGACCTGCCACACGGCCGGTCTGGCTGTCGGCGAAGATGCGCGGCCGATTGACGATGGCCGCGTCCTGCGGTCGGTCCAGCTCCACCTTGATCACATCGATCGAGAACAGGGCGGTTTCGGGGTTCTGGTCCGGCTGACCGCCCGTGCAGATGGCCAGCTCCGCCGCCCCGCGGACGTCTGACGTGCCGGAGTTGTAGACATAGAGGACGTTGGCGTCGGTCGGATGCGGAACCAGCGTATGGGTGTGCGAGCCCCGGCAGGTCTGGACGGCAGCAATCTGGCGCGGCGCGTTCAGGTCACTGATGTCAAAGATCCGGACGCCCCGGAAACGCTGGGCGGTCACATCGTCCGACGTCGTCGCGGCACCGCAATTGAGCCGCCCCCGATTTTCCTCGACGGACATGAAGAGCAGGTCGCCATGGACCGAGACATCGCCCTGGCCGCCGGGGCAGACCACCGACATCACCAGTTGCGGCGGGCCGTCGCCGGAGACGTCATAGGCGTTGAAACCATTGAAATTGCCGACGAACAGCTTGCCGTCTGACACGGCCATGTCCGTGTTGGCCATGCCGAGCACGCTGAAGTTCGGATTACCCCTGGCCCGGGCCATCATCGCCTCGCCTTCCTCACGGCTGGTCGGCGGCGAGAAGCCGATGTCGGGGTCGACAAATCCCGGTGCCTTGCCGATGGCGTGCTCCAGGGCGATGCCTGAAGCCAGCTGGCCCGCATCGGCGAGGCCGGCCGACAGGGTGGTGCGGCCGTCCGCTGTGATTTCCTGTGCAGGGGGTGGGGCGACGGCCTGGGCGGCAGCGCCACCGGCACCCAACAGGATGCCGAGAACGGCGACAGTGGAAAGCAGGCTGCTGCGAACGTTCATGGCCGGTCTTTCAGGAAGGGTTCAGAGATCAGACAAAAGGGACTGCATGCGCAGAATTTCCGCCGACTGGTCGGCAACGACGGAGGTGGTGAAGTCGGACAGCATCGTATCCTCTGCCGCGCCCGGATTGGCCAGCAGGGCGTCGACCATGTCGAGCGCACCCTGATGATGCCGGATCATGCCTTCGAGGAACAGGCGGTCGAAGGCGGGACCGCTCGCCGCGGCCAACGTCTGCATCTGTGCCGGCGACAGCATGCCGGCCATGATTGGCGTGTCAGAGGGCGGCATCGCGTGGCCGGCATGGTGTGAATGGTCCATGCCGGCGTGCCCGCCGCCCATGCCCGGCATCTCCAGCGGCTGGCCGCGATCGCTCAGCCAGCCCCGCATCAGGGCGATCTCGGCTTCCTGACCCAGGGCGATCCGCTGACCCAGCCGCCGCACGGTCGGGTGAACCCCCCGCGTCTGCAGCAGTTCGACCATCTCCACCGCCTGGGCATGGTGGACAATCATATGCTGCATGAAGGCCACGTCATCGTCGGTAAAGGTCGAGCGGCCGAGCGCAATCGCCTCGGCGGGCGTGACCACACGCGACGCAGCCCCGGGTGCACCGGGCTGGAAGATCGGCGGCGTCTGTTGCCCTGCGCCGAGCGCAATCAGACCGGCCAGGGAAGTGCCCGCAGCCGCTTCCGTCACGATCCGGGTCAGCGGCCGCGCGTACTGGCCGTCCTCGGCCATCGCCGGAAACGCAAACAACCCCGCGGCCACAACGCCGGCCAACATCATACGGACACGCATCTTTTCCTCCCCGGCTGGCCCTGTCCGGTTCAGCCGAGCATGGCCCAGCCTGAACAGGGTCACAACCGGTCGGCGCGTAACAAAGAATTCATGCTTTGCGGCAGGCGGGGCCGACCACAGGGCCCTTCATGCAGAAGGACCTGCCGGAGGGCCCTCCACCGGCCGCTGCCGGATGACCAGGTTCCGGATCTCGGTCATGTCCTCCATGGCGAATTTCACGCCTTCGCGGCCCAGACCGGAATCCTTGACCCCGCCATAGGGCATGTTGTCGACGCGATAGCTGGGCACGTCCCCGATCAGGATGCCGCCGACCTCGAGCACATCCCAGGCCCGCATCGCCTTGTGAATGTCGCGTGTGAAGATGCCCGCCTGCAGGCCGAATCTTGAGTCATTCACCTCGGCCAGTGCCGCCTCGAAATCCGAAAACCGCGACAGGATGGCCACCGGCCCGAAGGCTTCCTCCTCACGGATTTTCAGGCCACGCCCGACACCCTCCAGCAGGGTGGCGTCCAGCATGGCCCCGGTGCGGTTGCCCCCGCACAG
>CANMXH010000068.1 GCA_947501315.1 Caulobacteraceae bacterium
ATGCGCTGCACCCCGATGCAGGACTGGCCCGACTGGTAGAAGGCTCCGAAGATGATCCGTTCGGCGGCGTCTTCCAGATCGCTGTCGCGGTCGACGATGACGGCGGCATTGCCCCCCAGTTCCAGGACCACCTTCTTCTTTCCGGCCCTGGCCTTGAGCGCCCAGCCGACTTCCGGCGAGCCGGTGAAGGACAGCAGTTTGAGCCTGTCGTCGGTGGTGAACAGGTCAGACCCGTCGCGCGTGGCCGGCAAGATGGAAAAGGCCCCCACCGGCAGATCCGTCTCGGCCAGAACCTCGCCGATGATCAGGGCCCCCAGCGGCGTCCGCGATGCGGGCTTCATCACGAATGGACACCCGACAGCCAGGGCCGGCGCGATCTTGTGAGCGGCCAGATTGAGCGGAAAGTTGAAGGGCGAGATGAAGGAACACGGCCCGATCGGAACCCGTTTCCACATCCCCTGATAGCCCCTCGCCCGGGCCGAAATGTCCAGCGGCTGGACCTCTCCGGTCATGCGCACCGATTCCTCGGCAGCGATGCGGAAGGTGTCGATCAGTCGGGTCACCTCGCCGCGCGCATCCCGGATCGGCTTTCCGGCCTCGATGCACAGGGCATGGGCCAGTTCGTCGGCCCGCTCCTGGAAGCGTTTCACACAGTGGGCCAGCACAGCCTGCCGCTCATAGGCCGCCATCCGCGCCATGGGCCCGGTGGCCTCGACCGCCGCGCCGATGGCCCTGTCAATCGTGGCCGCATCGGCCATGGCCACCCGCGTCGCCACCTCGCCGGTGTATTTGTCCATAACCTCCAGGTCGTGGTTGGGCGTCAGCGGCTCATTGGCCAGATAGAGCGGATAGACGGCTTTCAGGGACGGCATGGGTCGGCGCTCCGGCATGGGTATCGAGGTTAAACCGGCAAGGCTGCGCCGGGCGTGTCGAACCAAGCCCGCGTCAGGCCCCCGGGACGCGAAGGCCTCGCGCCGCTTCCGTCAGGACGGCCTGGTCGGCCGGCGAGTCCGCAAAGGCGCGCATGCCGTTTCGGAACGCCGCCGCCGCCGCCGCCCCGTCACCCAGCACCATCCGGGCCCGCATCAGCCGCACCCAGCCGTCACGATCGCGCGGCGAGGCCCTGAGCCGCTCTTCCAGACCGCTAACCATCCCCTGGATCATCGCCTGCTGATCGGCAGGGGCCATGGATTCGGCCTCCGCGATCTGGGCCGCCGTCGGGCCGGGAATGCCCGGGGGAACCGAAGCGGCCGGCGCACCGGCCGAAGCAGGCCGCAACCGGCCCGATATGTTCTGCCCCCGCTCACGCGCGAGGTCCTCGACAAACACCCGGACCTCTGCGGCCCAGGGCGCTCCGGCCGGGGCGGAGTTGATCAGGTCGATCCAGGCCGTCATGGCCGCCTCGCGCTCCCCGCGTTGGTCCATTTCGACAGCGACAAAATAGCGGGCCCTCGGGTCCTGCGGGTCCGCGCGCAGGGCACCGCGGAAGGCGGTCAGGGCAGCCGGCGTCACCTGGCCGCCGCCGGCCTGGACCAGGGCCTCGCCTTGGGCCGAGAAATGCTCGGCATTGGCAGGTTCCAGGGCCGCGGCACGGCCATAGGCCTCGGCCGCCTCGGCGAACCGGCCGGTCTGGAAATAGGACCATCCCAGCATCCGCCAGCCGTTGACGTCCTCCGGGGTCTGGCGGAGCTGGGTCTCAAGCTGGCCAATCATGGCCTGGACATCGGCTCCGGCATGGGCGGCGGCAGCGGGGGCGGTCGCGGTCGCGGCATCGCGCGGCCCGGCACCGGGCAGATCAGGACTCCCCAGCAGGGCATAGAGGCCCGTACCGCCGAGGGCGACGACAGCCGCCAGTCCCAGTGCCAGCCGCATCAGGGCCTTCTCGCCCAGGGGCCGCCTGTCCGGCACCACCTCGATGCCTTCGGCCAGCGCCCGGCGTTCGGTTTCCAGCCGGAGGGCGGCGATATCCTCGGCTGGTGCCGTCCCGGCCTCGGCCTGACGATCCAGATCGGCCAGCTGTGCCTTCAGAACCTCCGCAGATGTCATGCGCCGGTCCAGCACGCCACCGGGCCGGATCAGCGGTATCGTCAGTCCGACCACGGCCAGGGCGATCATCACGGTCAGGACAATCCAGAGGATCATGGGGCGTCACCGGTTTTCAGAATGTCGGCGAGTGTGCGTTGCTCCTCGGCCGTCAGGGGGGTGGGTTCGGCCGCGCTCGCCCGGCCGCGCCGGCGCAGATAGAGGGCCAGGCCGAGTCCGCCGGGGATCAACACCAGCAGGGGCGCGCTCCACAGCAGGATGGTCTGCATGTCCAGCGGCGGCTTGAGCAGCACGAAATTGCCGTAGCGGGCGACGACATAGGCCATCACCTCTTCATTCGTGTCGCCCGCCGTCAGCCGTTCGCGCACAATGGCGCGCAGGTCCGCCGCCAGGGGGGCGTCGGAGTCGTCGATCGACTGGTTCTGGCAGACCACACAGCGCAGTTCCTGGCTGATCTCCCGCGCCCGGGCCTCCAGCACGGGATCAGCCAGCTGTTCCTCCGGCAGCACCGCCGCAGCCGGACCGGCCATCAGCAGGGCGCAGACAAGACCGAGGACCAGGCGTCTCATGTCTCTTGCTCCAGCCGGTCCAGCATCGGTTGCAGGGTCCCGGACCATACCTCAGGCGTGATCGGACCGACGTGGCGGTAACGAACCCGGCCATGGCCATCGATGACGAAGGTCTCGGGAGCACCGGTCACGCCGAAATCGATGCCCGTACGGCCGGTCGGATCTGACCCGATCAGAGTGTAGGGATTGCCGCGCTGGGCCAGCCATTCGGTGCCGGCAGCGGGCTCGTCCTTCCAGTCCAGCCCGTGGATGGTGACACCCTGCGCCTGCAGGCGCAGCAGCATCGGATGCTCGATGACGCAGGCCACACACCAGGAAGCGAACACGTTCAGCAGCACCGGCTTGCCGGTAAAGTCCGATGAGGCCAGCCCCACGGCTTCCGACGGCGGCAGGCCAGGCAGGTCGAAGACCGGAACGGGCCTGTCGATCAACATTGACGGCAGGATGCTGGGATCGCGCCGCAAACCCAGTCCGAGGGCCGCGGCGACCATCAGGAACAGGGCGATGGGAATGATGAAGCCCAGCCGCCTCATGCCGTGGCCTCCCCGGTCTTGGCCGGAGCCGTCTTGCGGGCGGGCATGGCCAGTCGCAGGCGGCGGTCAGACAGCGACAGGGCACCGCCCAGCGCCATGATCATCGCCCCGCCCCAGATCCATCCGACCAATGGATGCCACCACAGCCGGACCGTGGCGGCCCCCGGGGTCGCGCTCTCACCCACCGAAATATAGAGATTGCCCATCGCCTCGCCGTGAATCCCGGCCTCGGTCGTCTGGGACTGACTGGACGGATAGAAGCGTTTCTCGGACACCATCAGGAACGGCCGCCCCTGCCCTTCAATGCGGAAACGCCCCTGCTCCGCCTGATAGTTCGGCCCTGTTGCCGCGCCGAGCGCATCCAGGGTGATGCGGCGTCCCGCGAACTCGATGGTCTGGCCGGGAACCATGGTCACGACCTCGCTGGCCGTCCAGGCGGTGATGGCCGTGATCCCGATGGTGCTGACGCCGAGGCCCGCGTGCGCGATCGCGACGCCCCAGACTGCCAGAGGCGTGGTCCGGATCAGTCGGCCGGTTTCGGCCCCCTTGCGACCCAGGCCCCAGCGCCGCACCAGCAGCATGAAGGATGCTGCGACCAGCCAGACCCCGAGCGCAATCCCCAGGGCCGCCCCGAGCTTGGCGAGACCGAAGGCCAGGGCGCCGATGCCCGCAGCCGCGACCGTAATGATGATCGGCCAACGCAGCCGCACCAGGGCCGCCTGCACCGTGTCACGCTTCCAGTTCAGGATGGGCCCGAAAGCCACCAGCACCAGCAGCGGGATGAACAAGGGTACGAAGGTCATGTTGTAGTACGGCGGTCCGACCGAAATCTTGTCGCCGTTCAGCACATCGATGAACACCGGATAGAAGGTGCCAAGGAAGACCGTGGCCGTCGCAGCCAGCAGGAACAGATTGTTCAGCGTGATCCCGGCCTCGCGCGACAGGGGCGAGAACAGGGCCCCCGTGCGCATCGCCGGAGCCCGCCAGGCATAGAGGGCCAGCGCCGCACCCGTCGCGATCAGGATGAAGACGAGAATATAGGCCCCGCGCTCCGGATCGACGGCGAAGGCATGCACACTGGTAAGGACACCCGACCGGACGAGGAAGGTACCGATCATACTAAGCGAGAACGTCAGCACCGACAGCAGGATAGTCCAGCTGATCAGGGCCCCGCGCTTCTCCAGCACCATGGCCGAATGCAACAGGGCCGTACCCATGAGCCAGGGCATCAGCGAGGCGTTCTCTACCGGGTCCCAGAACCACCAGCCGCCCCAGCCGAGCTCGTAATAGGCCCACCAGCTGCCGAGGGCGATGCCGATGGTCAGGGAAATCCAGGCGGACAGGACCCAGGGACGGACCCAGCGCGCCCAGGCCGCATCCACCCGCCCCTCGATCAGGGCCGCGACCGCAAAGGCAAAGGCGACCGAAAAGCCGACATAGCCGAGGTAGAGCAGCGGCGGATGCATGACGAGGCCGGGGTCTTGCAGCAGCGGATTCAACTCCGTGCCGTCCAGGGGAATGGGGCTCAGCCGCGAGAAGGGATTGGAGGTGAACAGGCTGAAACCGATGAAGGCCGCGCTCAGCAGACCCTGCACCGCCAGCACTCGCGCCTGCAGCGTCTCGCGAAGGGAGCGGCCGAAGAAGGCGAGCGCACCACCGTGCAGGGCGAGGATCAGCACCCAAAGCAGCATGGAGCCCTCGTGGCTGCCCCATGTGGCGGCAAACCGGTACGGCAGGGGCTGGGTGCTGTGGCTGTGTTTGGCCACCAGTTCGACGGAGAAATCCATTGTCACATAGGCAGTGGCGAGTGCCCCGAAGGCGAGGACGACAAACGCCATCTGCAGCAGGGCCGAGGCCCGGCCCAGGGACATCAGGACTGAATCGCCCCGGTGGGCTCCCACCAGTGGGGCAACCCCCTGAACCAGTCCGAGCATGAAGGCGAGGATCAGCGCCAGCTGGCCGATTTCCGCGCTCATTCAATATGGTCCTCCACCCTAACTATACTGTAGCGAGCAGCGCCCCTATGGTAAAGCTGCACGGGAGATGGGCCGGAGCGGCATGATGTGCCGATCATGGTCCAGGCGCGACACAGGGGGACGTGGTGGAGGGGGTCCATCGGATCGCCATCTTGGGCTCTGGGCCCGCCGGTCTGAGTGCGGCCGCGCACGCGGCTGCCCGCGGCCTGAGCCACATTCTGATCGAGAAGTCGGACCATCTGTCTGACACCATCTTCCGCTACCAGCGCGGCAAGCACATCATGGCCACCCCCAGCCAGCTGGTCGTGCGCGCGGACGTCAGCTTCGAACCGGGCAAGCGCGAGACGATCCTCGACACCTGGTCGAGCGAGGCGGCGAAGCACAAGGTCAACGTCCGCTTCCACGCCGAGGTCAAATCCATCACGGGTGCGAAGGGCAATTTCAGCATCGCCCTGTCCGACGGTTCGGCGGTCCGTGCCGAGACGATCGTTCTGGCCATCGGCACCCAGGGCAACCCGAACCTGATGTCCTGTGAGGGCGGCGGGCTGTCCCACATCCAGTACCAGCTCGACGACCCCGCCGAATATGTCGACGAACATATCTGCGTCATCGGTGGCGGCGACGCCGGGATCGAGAACGCCTTGGGCCTGATCGCCGACCGGGCGCAGGGCAATACGGTGACCCTCGTCAACCGCGGGGCCGACTTCGCCCGGGCCAAGGACGCCAACGCCAAGGCGATCCTGGCGGCGCAAGAAGCCGGCCAAATCACCCTGCTGACCAAGGCGGAGACCACCCTGATTGAGCCGGGCTGGATCACGGTCGACACCCCGGAAGGTGCCACACGTTTCCAGTGCGACCGGGTCATCGCACGCCTCGGCTCGGCCCCGCCGCGCAAATTCGTGGAATCGATCGGTCTGGAGTTCACCAGCGCGGCGCGCGAGGCCTTCCCCAAGCTGTCGCCGACCTTCGAAAGCACCGTGCCGGGCATCTATGTGATCGGGGCGCTGGCCGGCTATCCACTGATCAAACACTGCATTAACCAGGGCTATGACGTCGTCGAATACATCGGCGGCGCGGTCGATCTGAAGCCTGCCGACGAGCCCATCCTGGAGGCCCGGCTCAAGGGCCTGCCCGGCAACCGGTCCGTCGGCGAATGGCTGGAGTTCCTGCGTCAGGAAATCGAGATTCTGCGCGGACTTTCGCCGCTGCAAATGCGGGAATTCCTGCTGGATTCCGAAGTCCGCGCCTACAAGGCCGGCGACATCATCTTCAAGCGGAACTCGGTCGGCTCCTCGTTATTCGGCATTGCCTCCGGATCGGTGGAGGTCGAGGTTGGAAACGCAAAGAAGCGGCTGACCGTGCCGATCCCACAGGGATCGATCGTCGGCGAGGTCGGACTGATCTCGGGCCGCCCCCGAGGCGCCACCGTCCGGGCCGCCGAGCCCAGCATCCTGCTGGAAATCCCGCGCATTGCCGCGCTGCGCCTGATGGCCTCGGTCAAGGAGGCGCGCGACACAGTCAACCGCATCACCACCGAACGCCAGCTGCTGCAGATGTTCGGCTCCGGCCTGACGCCCGCCGACCTTGCGGATGTGCTGGAGACGGCCGAGATCCGCCAGGTGAAGACCGGCGAGACCATCATCCGCGAAGGCGAGGACGGCTACGACATCTTTGTCGTCCGCTCGGGAAGCATGGTGGTTGAGAAGGAGATCGGCGGAAAGCCGGTCTTCCTGTCCTATCTGCCGGCGGGCTCCTATGTCGGGGAGATGGCCCTGGTCGACGGCGGAAGGCGCAGCGCCACGGTCCAGGCCGCGATCCGCTCTGAAGTGGTCAGGCTGGATGGGGACCGTTTCCGCGACCTGCTGAAGCGCAAACCGGAGCTGGAGGAAAAGCTCCGGGCCGATATGGCCGACCGCCGCAAGATCAACGGCTACATCGAGGAGCAGAAGGGCAAGTTCGGCGACGTCGTTGACATGTACAGCGCCGTGGCCGACTTCCTCGTCGACCAGGGCATCGGCGAGGCCACGGACGTCCTGCTGATCGACGAGACCCTCTGCATCGGCTGCGACAACTGCGAGAAAGCCTGCGCCGACGTTCACGACGGCCTGTCGCGGCTGGACCGCGAGGCGGGCCGTACCTACGCCCATCTGCACGTGCCAACCTCGTGCCGGCACTGCGAACATCCGTACTGCATGACCGACTGCCCGCCCAATGCGATCCATCGCGGTCCGGACGGTGAGGTCTTCATCGACGAGACCTGCATCGGCTGCGGCAACTGCCAGCGGAACTGCCCCTATGACGTGATCCGCATGGACTCGCGTCCGCCGGACAAGCCCGACCTGATCTCCTGGCTGTTGTTCGGCATCGGACCCGGGCCGGGCGAACCCGACGAGGCCTGGCGCGCGAAGAACAAGCCCAAGGGTGCCGAGCCGCCCAAGGTCGCCATCAAATGCGACATGTGCATCGGCAAGGCGGGCGGCCCGGCCTGCGTCCGCGCCTGTCCGACCGGTGCGGCGATCCGGGTGTCGCCCGAGGAGTTCCTGACCGTCAAACGCATGAACAGGGGCGAATAGACCCTTGGCGAAGACAGCGAAAACAGGCGAACGCTCCAACCCCGGCCAGCACGACGGCTTCCTGGGCTATCGCAATTTCCGCTGGGCCTGGAGGGCGGGCGTCCTCTGCGTGGTCGCCATCGCGGCCTATTTTCTGGTGGACGCCGAACCGCGCCCCAACGGTGGCAGCGTCTTCGGCTATGTGGCCGGCACGATCGCCGCGCTGCTGGTACTGTGGCTGACCCTGCTGGGCCTGCGAAAGCGCGCCATCACCTCGGGCGACTGGTCGCTGAAGGCCTGGGTTTCGGCCCATGTCTATCTCGGACTGGCCGTCATGGTGGTCGCCACCCTGCATTCGGGCTTCCAGTTCGGCTGGAACATCCACACCCTGGCCTATGCCCTGATGGTCCTGGTGGTCGTCTCCGGCCTGTTCGGCATCACCGTCTATGCCATCCTCCCGCGCCACCTCAGCCGCAACCGCGGCGAGACCACCCAGAAGCAGATGCTGGAGACGCTCAAGGCGCTGGATCGCCAGATCAACGAGGCGGCCCAGCCACTGTCGGAGGCCCAGGCGCGGGTAGTGCAGATGTCGCTCGACGACAGCCGGATCGGCGGTCACCTGTGGCGGCGGCTATCGGGCGGACGCGGCGGTTGTGGCAACCAGCGCGCCCTGTCGCGCCTGAAAGGCCTGCGTCGTCAGGCGACCGACGTCCAGTTGCAGATGCTGGACCGGATCGAGGAACTACTGCAGCGCAAGGCTGCCGCCCTTGCCCAGGTGCGGCGCCATTTGCAGATCCGGGCCTGGCTGAGCGTATGGCTGGCGGTCCATGTGCCGACCACCATCGCGCTCATCGGCGCGATCACCGCCCATGTTTTCAGCGTCTTCATCTACTGGTGATGGCCTGATGACCCTTGTCCTTCGCCAGGTGACACGTCGCGTCAGCGGGGCCGAAATCGTTCGGGAAAAGGTCCTGCCGACCGACGTCGCGCGCATCGGACGCGGCGCGGACTGCGAGATCCGTTTGCCCGACCTGGCGGTCAGCCTGCATCACGCCACCCTGACCCTGACCGGGCACGGACAGGTCAGCGTCGTCTCGACCGGGCGGGAGCCGTTCGGCGTCGACGACCGGTTCGTCACCCGGACAGACATCGACGTCAGCCGTGCGCCGCGCCTGACCTTCGGCGATCACATCCTGACCCTGTCGCCCGGCGACGGCGGCCGTATCCTGATCAACATGGCCGCCGCCGAGCCTGCGGAAGGAGAGTCCTCCTCAGGCGTTCCCGCCGGTGGGGTCATCGCCAAGGCCCGTATCTTTGGCCGTCGACGCATCGCCTGGACCCTGGGTCTGGGGATCGTCGCTCTCTGCCTGCTCTGGCCGCTCGCCGCCTTCTACGGGCATTTCAAGGCGCGGATCGATCCTGACCAGCAGTGGTCCAGCGGCCCCCTGTCCTCGGCCCACGCCTTCCTGGAAGACGATTGCCAAGCCTGCCACCAAGAGGCCTTCGTCGCGGTGAAGGATACCTCCTGCAAGACCTGCCATTCCGGCGACCAGACCCCGGCCGCCATGGCCGCCGCCGCCGCCTCTGCGCGCAGTGCGGGCTCTCCGGACGACCTGTCCTTCGTCAGGGACCATGCACCGCGCGGGCGCATCCTCTGGGGCACACCGCCGCCTGACCATCTCGGCGGACAGGCCACAGCCTGGTTCCGGCGCGCCTTCAACATTCCCGAACAGCGCTGCGCCAGCTGCCACGTCGAACACGTGGCCAATCCGCTCGCGGGTCGCCTCCCCGAACCCATCCCGACCCTGACACAGACCCAGACCTGCGTTGACTGTCACACACGTCTGACAAACCGGCTCAAGGACACCGACCTGGCTGATGCGCCATCCTGGGCCCGGCACCCGAATTTCCGCCCCACCCTGCCCGGTCCCCAAGGCCTCACCCGCGTGTCGCTGGACAGTCGCCCGCGCGAGTCCTCCGGCCTGACCTTCCCACATGACCTGCATATGTCGCCCTCGGGCGGGGCCGCGCGAATGGCCCGGACCCTGGGCGGACGCGGCTATGGCGCGGCCCTGACCTGCGCCAGCTGCCATCGGCCCGACGCCGACCAGAAAGGATTCGCACCTATCGAAATGGAGCGCGACTGCGCCAGCTGCCACTCGCTCTCCTTCGCCACCTCCAGCGGCGTGCGCCAGTTGCCGCACGGTGAGCCCGGCCAGGTGGTCGCGGCCCTGCTGGCCTGGCAGGGCAGCGGACCGGTTGCCGGCGGTGCAACGGCCCGGCGTCGCCCAGGCGAGATCGGCGGGACGGCCTCCGTTGCCGGCGGCTCGCCCGTGGGGGCCAGCGCGGTGACCACCGTCAGCGGAGCCTTCGGACCGCGCGGGGCCTGTTTCGACTGCCACACCATTTTCCGGACGCCGACCATCAAATTCACCCCGGTGCGGCTGCCCGGTGACTTCCTGAGCCGCGGTGCCTTCGATCACAGCGTCCGCGAGCACCGCGTTGACCGCCAGGGCCAGCCGTCCTGCGCCCAGTGCCACGCCGCCGCGACGTCAGGCTTGGCGACAGACCTGCTATTGCCGTCGGTCACCGAATGCGCGGAATGCCACGGCCAGACGACGGCGAAGTCCCCGACGCCGGCCCCGGCCGATTGCGAGAGCTGCCACAGCTTCCATGTGCCGTCGCAGCCGACGCAGCGTCCCTCACGGCTGGGCTTCAGCGACCGGCCACGACAGATCGCGGTGGTTCAAACGGCACCCTAGGCCCGGCCTCGGGCCCCCCGGCTCGCATCCAACCGGCGGCTCGATCGCATCCGGGCCCTTGTGACCTCGGTCGCCGAAGACCGCCATTTCGCCGGCGGCCAGTCCCGCGGACAGGACATCACCGGGCAGCCGCACCGGGGCGAATTCGAGGTTGAGATCCGGATCATCCGGTGCCGCAAAACCGGCCTCGAAATCCTGCGCGACCGCTGCATCAACAGTGACCGCCTTCAGGCCGGCAAGGACGGAAATCAACAGACCGGCCCGGAACAGCGAGTTGGAACCCTGCACTGGGCGCTTCATGGAACCTCCCGAACCGCTTGCAGATTGTCCGGGATAGTCTATCCCGGAAAATGCAGCGATCGGTCTAACAACGTTCCACGAGGCACGCATAGACCAGTCATCGAGTGCATAACCGGGTGGGGCAGACGCGATGGGGGCGGAGCCGAAAAACGAGCAACTTAAGGCAATCGGGTCGCGCCTGGCGCGGTCGAGCCTGTCGCTCACGCGC
>CANMXH010000069.1 GCA_947501315.1 Caulobacteraceae bacterium
CCACTCGCCACTCGGCCTAGCTTTCGCCCCGATGACCCGGCTAAAGCTCGTGCTCCAAGCCTCCCACGCCGGATACTGCCCATGCGCCTGTCGCGCTATTTCCTGCCCACGCTCAAAGAGGCGCCCTCGGACGCCCAGATTGTTTCGCATCAGCTGATGCTGCGCGCCGGCCTGATCAAGCAGGAGGCTGCGGGCATCTACGCATGGCTGCCGCTGGGCCTGCGGGTGTTGAACCGGATTGAGCAGATCGTGCGTGAAGAGCAGGAGCGGGCAGGGGCGGTCGAGCTGCTGATGCCGACCTTGCAGCTGGCTGATCTGTGGCGGGAGAGCGGGCGGTATGACGCCTACGGCCCCGAGATGCTGCGGATCACCGACCGTCACGAGCGGGAGCTGCTTTACGGGCCGACGAACGAGGAGATGATCACCGACATCTTCCGCGGCTTCGTGAAGAGCTACAAGGCGCTGCCGCTGAACCTGTTTCACATCCAGTGGAAATTCCGCGACGAGCGCCGGCCGCGGTTCGGCGTGATGCGCGGTCGCGAATTCCTGATGAAGGACGCCTATTCCTTCGACATCGACGAGGCCTCGGCCCGCAAGGCCTACAACCGGATGTTCGTGGCCTATCTGAACACCTTTGCCCGGATGGGACTGAAGGCGGTGCCGATGCGCGCCGACACGGGCCCGATTGGCGGCGACCTGAGTCATGAGTTCATCGTCCTGGCCGACACCGGCGAGAGCCAGGTGTTCTGCGACCGCAAACTGGTCGAGATGCCCGCGCCCGGCACCGGCGTGGACTGGGATGAGCTGCAGGCCATCGTAGACGAGCGGACCGGGCTTTATGCCGCCACCGAGGAAATGCACGACGCGGCCCAGTTCGAAAGCCAGACGGCCGAGGCCGACCGCCTGACCGCGCGCGGCATCGAGGTCGGGCACATCTTCTATTTCGGCACCAAATATTCCGCCCCGATGAAGGCGAGGGTCGCCGGTCCGGACGGCAAGGACACCGAGGTCCATATGGGCAGCTACGGTGTCGGCGTGTCGCGCCTGCTGGGGGCGATCATCGAGGCCAGCCATGACGAGGGCGGCATCGTCTGGCCCGACTCCGTGGCTCCGTTCGACGTCGTGGTGATCAATCTGCGCGTCAATGACGAGGCGGTCTGCGTGGCCTGTGAAGAGGCGGTGGCCAGGCTCGAGGCCCTCGGCAAGGACGTGCTCTATGACGACACCGACGAGCGGCCGGGCGGGAAATTCGCCACTGCCGACCTGATCGGCATTCCCTGGCAGCTGACGATCGGGCCCAAGGGTGTGGCCGAGGGGCTGGTGGAGCTGAAGCGCCGCGCGACCGGTGAGAAGCTTTCGATCCCGCTGGATGAGGCGCTGGCGAAGGTGCGCGGATGACGGACGTGCCGGCGGCACTGAAGCCGACCAAGCCCGCCGGCCCGTTCTCGGCCTGGGAGTTCGAACTGGCGCTGCGCTATCTGCGCGCCCGGCGTAAGGAGGGCGGCATCGCCCTGATCGCCATCATCTCCTATGTCGCCATCGCGCTCGCGGTCATGGCCCTGATCATTGTCATGAGCATCATGGCCGGGTTCAGGAATGAGCTGCTGGACCGGATGCTGTCGTTCAACGGCCATATGTACGTCCAGGGACAGGTTCTGGTGGATCCTGACCGCGAGGCAGCCGTGACGCGGATCGCCGCGGTTCCTGGCGTGGTCAGCGTCTCGCCCCTGACCGAGAACCAGGCGCTTGTGCGCGCCGCCGGCCAGACGACCGGGGCCGTTGTGCGCGGCATCCGCCCCCGGGACCTGGACTCCATGTCCTATGTCTTCGACAGCCTGACACCCGAGGCGCGTGCCGCCTTCGGACAGGGGGCCTACGGCGGTGACAACATCCTGATCGGCAAGGCGCTGGCGGAAAGCATGGGGCTGCGCGTCGGCGATCCGATCAGCCTGTATTCGCCCTCCGGAGCCGACAGCGCCTTCGGCAATCTGGGCGGGCTGGAGAAGACCTATCGCATCGGCGGTGTGTTCACCTCGGGCACGGCGGATTTCGACCGGGCCTTCATCTTCATGCCGCTGGAACAGGCCCAGCTGTTCTTCGGCAAGGAGGGCGTCTGGGATGTCATCGAGCTGAAGGTCGAAGAGCCTGACCGCGTCGGTGAACTGATCCAGCCCGTTCGAGAAGCCTCGGGCCGCAGCGCCATTGTCAGCGACTGGCGTGACCGTCTGGCTGCCTTCTGGGGCGCGCTCAAGGTCGAGCGGGTGGCGATGAGCATCATCCTCGGCCTCGTCGTCGCCATCGCGGCCCTGAACATCATCTCCGGCATCGTCATGCTGGTGAAGAACAAGACCCGGGACATCGCCATCCTGCGCACCGTAGGGGCCAGCCAGTCGTCGATGCTGCGCATCTTCTTCATCGCCGGTGCCGCCATCGGCGTGGCAGGGACGATCACCGGTCTGGTGCTTGGGCTGGTCTTCTGCCTGAACATCGGGGCGATCCAGCATTTCCTCGAATGGGTGCTGGGGGTCCAGTTGTTCAACGCCGACGTCTACATGCTGGATTCCATCCCCGCCGAGGTCGACGCCATGGACGTGGTCTGGGTCACCCTGTGGTCCGTCTTCATGTCCTGCGTCGCCTCGCTGCTGCCGTCCTGGCGGGCCGCGAAAATGGATCCGGTTGAGGCCCTTCGCTATGAGTAGGCCCGTCCTCTCCGTACGGGGCGTCACCCGCACCTATGATACCGCCTCGGGCGGCCTGACCGTCCTGAAGGGCGTCAATCTCGACGTCATGCCGGGCGAGGTCGTCGGTCTGATCGGGCCGTCCGGCTCGGGCAAGTCCAGCCTGCTGCATGCTGCGGGCCTGCTGGAGCGCCCGACCTCGGGCGAGATCCTCATCGACGGTGCCGATGTCGGCGGGCTCGACGAGCGGGCGCGGACCCATATACGGCTCGCCAGCATCGGCTTCGTCTATCAGTTCCATCATCTGCTGGCCGAGTTCGATGCGCGCGACAACGTGGCCCTGCCGCTGCGCATCGCCGGGGTCGGGCAGGCCGCAGCCCGCGAACGGGCCTCGGAGGTGTTGACCGCCCTCGGCCTTGGAGAGCGGCTGACGCACCAGCCGGCCCAGCTGTCAGGCGGTGAGCAGCAGCGCGTCGCCGTGGCCCGTGCCCTTGCCAACCGGCCACGCCTGCTGCTGGCCGATGAACCGACCGGCAACCTCGACCCCGCCACCAGTCAGAGCGTGTTCGAGGCGCTGCAGCGTCTGGTCAAGGACACCGGCGTCGCCGCCCTGATCGCCACCCACAATATGGAGCTGGCCGGCCATATGGACCGCGTCTTCGCCCTGAAGGACGGCCATCTCGAGGAACGGCCGGCCCAAAGCCAGACTTATTGAGTCAGGCCTGTTGAAACCGGCGCGGCAGGATCACCCCATGACCGAGGCCATCGAACGTCATCTGACCCTCGCTCGCGAAGCGGCTGCCGAGGGCCGGGCGGGGGAGGCCCGGAACAGCTATGCCCGGGCCGCAGCCCTCAGCCGCGAGAGCGGGGCACCGTTGTTGCAGGCCCATGCCCTGCGGCACCTGTCCGACCTGGACCGGCAGGCGGATCATCTGGAACAGGCGCTGGCCCATGCGGAACAGGCGGCGGCGCTGTACCGCGCCAACGGGCAGGGGACCTCGCCGGACATGGCCAATGCCCTCAGGCTCAAGGGGCTGGCGCTCGACGGTTTGCGCAAGACCGAACAGGCCCGCGCGGCCTGGACAGCGGCGCGGGAGCTCTACACCCGTGCCGAGGTCGCGGACGGGGTGGCTGAATGCGATCGGCGGCTGGACGCCGACTGACCCGGTGGCTGGTGGGGGAGGCGGGTCGCCGGCCCCTATTTCTTGCCGGGCGGGGTGGTGAAGGGCGAGCTGCTGCTGACCGCCACGGAGGGCTTGGGCTTTTCGGCCTTGGGCTTGCGGACTTCCTTGTTGCTCTTGACTTGACCCTTGGCCATGGCCGGAACTCCTGCGCCGCCTGCCGCCGGGAGGGCGGTGTCTCGGGGCGTCCGGGCAGTGTAGCGCGGATGGCCGTAAATGTGTCGTCCAAGATGGAGGGTTGACAGAGAACAAAGCCGCAACATAGAACATAGGCAGAACACGCAACCTGGGGAAAAGATCATGGCGCGTTGGGTGAAGGATACGCTGTCGCTTGCGTCGTGCAGCGGCTTCGTCTGGATGGCGTGGCAGGCGGCGTTTCTGATCTCGTGAGTCGGGGATGGGCCAGCTGAAAGAGGGTCTGGCCATTTCCGACACAGCCGCAGCCGCGCAGTTCATCCACCTGAGGGTCCGCTCGGCCTATTCGCTGCTGGAAGGCGCGATCAAGGCGGGCAAGGTTGCGACCCTGGCGGCGGATGCGGGCATGCCGGCGGTGGGCGTGGCGGACCGGGCCAATCTGTTCGGGGCGCTGGAGTTCTCGGAAGCGGCCAAGGGTGCCGGCGTTCAGCCGATCGTGGCCTGCGCGCTTCCGGTCACCGGCATCGGCGGCAAGATCAGCGACCGATGGGCCAGGGTCCCGACCGTTGTCCTGCTGGTTCAGAACGAGGCCGGGTGGCTGAATCTTTGCGCCCTGTCGTCCTCTGCCTTCCTCGACGCAGGCTCGATGGATGAGCCGAGTGTGCCCTGGACGATGGTGGCAGAACGGTCCGAAGGGCTGATCCTTCTGTCCGGCGGGCCTGACGGGCCGGTTGATCCCCTGTTCGTGCAGGGCAAGCCGGCCGAGGGTAATGTGGCGCTGGATGAGATGGCGCGGGTGTTCGGCGACCGGTTCTATGTCGAATTGCAACGTCACGGCCTCGCCAGCGAGCGGCAGGCGGAGCGCGGGCTGGTGGAATGGGCCTATGCCCATGACGTCCCGCTGGTCGCCACCAATGACGTCCACTACGCCCGGGCTGCGCAGGCGAAATCCCACGACGCCCTGATGTGTATCGCTGACGGGGCCTTCACCGGCCAGGAGGATCGGCGTCGGGTCACCGGGGAACACTGGTTCAAGCCGGCCGCGGCGATGCGTGCGCTGTTTGCCGACCTGCCCGAGGCCTGCGACACGACGGTGGAGATCGCCCGCCGTTGCGCCTTCCTGGTGCCCACGCGCGCGCCGATCCTGCCGCGGTTCGAGGCGGGGGCCGGGCGGACCGAGCCCGAGGAACTGATGCATCAGGCCCGCGAGGGGCTGAAGGCGCGGCTGCAGGCCGTGACCCCGGTCGCGCCCGAGGCCGACTACTGGGCCCGCCTTGAATGGGAGGTCGGGATCATCCAGCAGATGGGTTTCCCCGGCTATTTTCTGATCGTGTCGGACTTCATCAAATGGGCCAAGAACCATGGCATTCCCGTGGGCCCGGGGCGGGGATCCGGTGCGGGTTCGCTGGTCGCCTGGGCCCTGACCATCACCGATCTGGATCCGCTGCGCTTCGGCCTGCTGTTTGAGCGGTTCCTGAACCCCGAACGGGTCTCCATGCCCGACTTCGACATCGACTTCTGCCAGGAGCGGCGGGAGGAGGTCATCGATTACGTCCAGGAGCGGTACGGCAAGGACCGGGTGGCCCAGATCATCACCTTCGGCACCCTTCAGGCGCGGGCGGTGCTGCGCGATGTCGGACGGGTGCTGCAGATGCCGCTCGGGCAGGTGGATCGGCTGGCCAAGATGGTGCCGGCCAACCCCGCCAATCCGGTGACGCTGGCCCAGGCCATTGAGGTCGAGCCACGTCTGAAGGAGGCGCGTGACTCCGAGGCGGCGGTGCGCACCCTGCTGGATACGGCGCTGGAGCTTGAGGGGCTGTACCGCAACGCCTCGACCCACGCCGCCGGTATAGTGATCGGCGACCGGCCGCTGACCGAACTGGTGCCGCTGTACCAGGACCCGCGCTCGACCATCCCGGCCAGCCAGTTCAACATGAAATGGGTCGAGGCCGCGGGTCTGGTGAAGTTCGACTTCCTGGGCCTCAAGACCCTGACTGTGCTGGATCGTGCCCGGGTTTATCTGGAGCGGCGCGGGGCGGCGGTCGACTGGAACAGCCTGCCGCTGGACGACCCGAAGACCTATGAGCTGATGGCCTCGGGCCAGACCGTCGGGGTGTTCCAGCTGGAATCCCAGGGCATGCGCGACACGCTGCGCAAGATGCGCTGCGGCTCGATCGAGGAGATCACCGCCCTTATCTCTCTCTACCGGCCCGGGCCGATGGAGAATATCGATATGTATATCGACCGGAAATTCGGGCGGGAGGAGGTCGACTGCCTGCACCCGTCGCTTGTCGATGTCCTGACCGAAACCTATGGCGTCATCATCTACCAGGAGCAGGTGATGAAGATCGCCCAGGTCCTGGCCGGCTATTCGCTGGGCGAGGCGGATCTGCTGCGCCGGGCGATGGGCAAGAAGAAGAAGGAGGAGATGGATGTCCAGCGTGCGCGCTTTGTCGAGGGTGCGTCAGGCAAGGGTGTTTCAGAGGAACAGTCCGGATTCATCTTCGATCTGGTGGCCAAGTTCGCGGGTTATGGCTTCAACAAGTCGCACGCCGCCGCCTATGCCCTGATCAGCTTCCAGACCGGCTGGCTGAAGGCCAACCATCCGGTCGAATTCATGGCTGCGTCCATGAGTCTTGACCTCAGCAATACCGATAAACTTGCGGTATTTTATCAGGATTGTCGGCGTTTCGAGGTGCCGATCAAGGGCCCGGATGTGAACCGGTCCTCCGCCGATTTCGACGTGGCATACCACGATGAAACCGGTGCGGTCCTGTATGCCCTCGGGGCCATACGCAACGTCGGCCTCGAGGCCATGAAGCATCTGGTCGAGGTCCGCGAGACCGGCGGGCGGTTCACCGACATCTTCGATTTCCTCGAACGGGTCGATCCGCGCAGCGTCAACAAGAGGGCGCTGGAGAACCTGGCTCGCGCCGGGGCCTTCGACAGTTTCCATTCCAATCGCCGCCAGCTGGTCGAACAGGCCGATACACTGATGGCCTATTGCCAGAGCGTGGCTGCCGAGCGCGCCTCCTCACAGGTCTCGCTGTTCGGCGGTGACCAGGCCGGGGCGGCGCGGCCGCGGTTGAAGCCGGTCGAGCCCTGGGTGGGCCCCGAGAAGCTGGATCAGGAACTGGCCGCGGTCGGCTTCTACCTGTCCGGCCACCCGCTGGAGGACATGGCCCCGGCCCTGAAGCGCAAGCGCGTCACCTTCGTCGCCGAGGCCACGGCCCTGGCCGAGAGCGGGCATGAGGCCTTCCTGATGGCCGGGGTGGTCCGTCGCCGGCAGGAGCGGGCCAGCGCCAAGTCCGGCGAGAAATTCGCCTTCGTCACCTTCTCGGATCCGACGGGCGAGTTCGAATGCCTTTTCCCGCCCGAGCAGCTGCGCAAATGCAGAGAGGTGCTGGAGGTCGGCGCCTCGATCATGGTGCGGGTGCGGGCCAAGTCGGCCGACGGAGAGGTCCGTTTCTTCGGTGACGACGCCAGCCGGCTGGACAAGCTGATCGATGACGGGGCGCTGGGACTGCGCATCCATGTCTCGGCCCGGGGCGCCGATCCGGCGGCGCTGCGGTCGCGGCTGGATCGGGCGAGGTCCGAGGGGAAGGGTGGAGAAGTCTCACTGGTGGCGTCACTGGACGGCCGCCGCGAGGTCGAGCTGAAACTGCCGGGCCGTTATCGACTCGACGGTGCCCTCAGGGGCGCGCTGAAGTCGGCGCCAGGCGTGGTGCTGCTGGAGGATGCCTGAAGGCTGGGCCCGGTTGGCGGACTCGGTGCCTGTCGCTCACTCGGGTCGCGGTCTGAACGTTTCGCGCGGGGTCCCGTCGACGGCATAGAGCCGCTCGGTCGGCAGTTTGATGACCAGGCCTGAGTTCGGCAGCCGGTGATCGTAGATGGCACCGAGCAGCCCGGCCATCCGGTCCCCGGCGACATCCGCGCCCAGAGCCTCCATCCCGACGGCCAGTCCCTCGCCCATACTGCCGGTCCAGCGGCCGACGCGGACGGTGACGGAGCCCCGGTGACGTTTGCCGGGCCGGGGCAGGACCTGTTCGATCCACTGGCGCGGAACGCCGGTCTCGCGTTCCTCGGCTGGCAGGTTGTGGATCTGGTAGGCCGTTGGCGTATCCACAAACCAGCCCATGATCGCGCGCGCGACGACCGTGTTGCCGCCGCTGGCCGTGTCGGTCAGATCGAGCAGGACGGGCTGGCCGTGCAGGGCACCGGCCATGACGGCGTCGAAGGCGGCGACCGTATCGTTGTCGCCGAGCGAGTCGTTGAAGCGAATAATCAGGACACCATCGACCTCCCTCGTCGTGACCGGAGGCCGATCGCCGGGACCCGCGACATAGAGGTTCGGGAGGGTGAGCCGGCGTTCGGTGCCCGCGGGATCAAGGATGGTCAGGTCGCGAGGCCGGTCGCGGCGTCCGGCGGCGAGAACGCGGGCAGCATAGCCGGCGCGCTCTCCGGTCGGCTCAAGGCCCAGCCCGGCCCAGAAGGCGGCGATGGCCGCCGCGGTCGAGGTCTCAGCGATGGCCACAAGCCTGTCGCCTGTGCGAACACCGGCTCCGGCCGCCGGGGATCCTTCCCGCACGGCGGTGATCCGCCAGGCCTCGCCTTCCGGCTCGATCCAGAGGTCGGAGTAGCTGGGTACGAGACCCCAGCTGTCATTGAAGGAGCCTCCTGTGATGGCGTGATGGTCCGCCAGGGCCGCCACGGCATGTTCTGCGTATCGCAGCAGTGATCGACGGTCGCTGACCGCTCCGGCCTCGGCGCGCAAGGCTACGCTCATCGGCAGGACGCTATCGGGGAAGCGGTCCAGATAGGCGTATTGGTTGTTGATCAGGCCTTCGATGGACAGGGCGTCGGCGCGGTAGGCTTCAGCGGACAGTTCGGCCGGCTGAGACTGCGCCTTTGCAGGCAGACTGCAGCACAGCATGAGCAGCAAGATCAGGAAGGCGCGCATGGAAAAGCCCCGGACATGGTCGGCCGAGGCTGGCGCGTCGGGCCGGGATCGGCAAGTTAATCCGCCGTCATCCGGGACACCGCTCAGGCCTTGTCGGTCACCGCATAGACCATGATGCCCGTCGCCACGGCGAGGTTGAGGCTGTCGGCCCGGCCGCGCATGGGGATTTTGACGTTGACGTCGCAGGCCTCGGCCAGGGCGTCGGTCAGGCCGGCCTGTTCATTGCCCATCAGGATCAGGGCCGGATATGCGATGGCGGCGTCGTGGTGGCCGACCGTGGCGTCCAGCCGGGTGCCGATGACGCTGCCGGGCCACATCTTGCGCCAGGCAAGGAATTCCGCCGGCGTGGCGCGGGCGATGGCGACCGCAAAGACCGAACCCATGGTGGCCCTGACGGCCTCGACCGAGAAGGGATCGACGCAGTCCCCGATCAGGATCACGCCGCCGCAGCCGGCCGCGTCTGCGGTGCGGATGATGGTGCCGAGGTTACCGGGATCCCGCACCTGCTCAAGTGCGACCCAGGCCGGGGCGGTGGCGGGCTGGATGGCGGAGAGGGGGGTGTAGACCTGGTCGAAGACGCCCAGCACTGTCTGCGGATTGTCGCGGCGGCTGATCTTTTCGAGAATGGCGTGGGTGACCACAACCACCTCGCCGCCGGCGGCGCGGGTCGCGGTGCGGGCACGGTCGAGAATGGGATGGGGCCGGGCATCCTCCCCAACCAGCAACAGGCGCGGAGCGCGTTGCTGATCAAGGGCTTCGCCGATGAATTTGAGGCCTTCTGCGAGGAACTGACCCGTAGCCTCGCGCTCCTTGCGCATGTGCAGGGCGCGGACGTTCTTGACCGTATCATTGGTCAGGGAGGTGATGAGGCGGTCGCTCATGCTGACCAGCGCGCGAAGAAGCTGAGGCCGATGGCACGACCGTCCGGACCGTCCTCGGCGAGGGCCAGTTCGCCCCAGTCGATAGCCCCGCCGCGATCCGCCGTCGCCTCGGCCATCAGATGGGCCAGCGACAGGCCGGAGACGCGCGCGGCATAGGCGTTGAGCAGCAGGAAGGAGGCGTCGTCGGACAGCAGGGCGGCGCAGTCCTTCAACAGGCCCGGCAGATCCTCGAACAACCGCCAGACCTCGCCGGTGGGGCCGCGGCCGTATTTGGGCGGGTCGAGGATGATGCCGTCGTATTTCACACCGCGCCGGACCTCGCGGGCGACGTATTTGCGGGCGTCCTCGACGATCCAGCGGATCGGACGGTCGGCCATGCCGGAGAGACCGGCATTCTCGCGGGCCCAGGCGACGGATTTCTTTGAGGCGTCGACATGGGTGACCTCGGCACCGGCGGCGGCGCAGGCAAGGCTGGCGACACCCGTGTAGCCAAACAGGTTCAGGACCCGGGGTCGGTTCAGGCTGCGGATACGCCCGTCCAGCCACTCCCAGTTGGCGGCCTGTTCCGGAAAGAAGGCCAGATGCCGGAACGGGGTGAAGCGGCTGGTGAAGCGCACGTCGCGCCAGGCCAGCGGGAAGCTGTCGATCGGATTGCCGGCGAAGCGCCAGCGGCCGGTCTCGTCCTCGTCGGTTGGATCGAAGACCGCGTCGGCCGCGTCGAAGGCAGCGGCATCGCGCGGCGACCAGAAGCACTGGGGCTCGGGCCGGACCACGGTATGGCGGCCATAGCGCTCGAGCTTGCGGCCGCCGCCGCTGTCCAGCAGGGCGTAGTCCGCCCAAGCGCGGGTGACGAGGGTCTCAGGGGTCAGTTTCAGGCGCGGCGGCATGACCCGCTGATAGGCGGAGAGGCGCGGTCCCGTCCAGCGCGGCGTGTGTTTCAGCCTGAACATCGTCCCCGGGCGGCGGGTCGGGCCGGTGGGTTGTCTTGTCCCAGACGAACGGTTCGCGGACCAGGCGCCAGGCCGCATGGGCGAAGGCGAGGCTGAGCAGTGACCAGTAACCGGGAGCCATGA
>CANMXH010000070.1 GCA_947501315.1 Caulobacteraceae bacterium
TCGAAGATGGCGTTTTCGATCATCCGGGGCGGCAATACCGACGTCTATGTGATGGACCTGTCGAGCCGCCAGCTGCGCCGCCTGACCAGCGATCCCGGTATCGACACCTCGCCGTCCTTCAGCCCGGACAACAGTCAGATCGTCTTCACTTCGGACCGGTCCGGCAGCGCGCGCCTCTATACGATGCGGGCCGACGGCACGGGCCAGCGGGCCATTTCGCGCGGCGGCGGCATCTACACAGCCCCGAACTGGAGCCCGCGCGGAGACCTGATCGCCTTTACCAAACAGGGCGGCGGCAGATTCTCGACCGGTGTGATGGCCACCGACGGCTCCGGCGAGCGTATCCTGTCGTCCAGCTATTTCGAGGAGGGGCCGTCCTGGGCTCCCAATGGCCGCTACATCATGTTCGCGCGGCAATCGCCCGGCGGGGACACCCGCCTGTGGACCGTCGATCTGTCAGGTCGGGTCGTGTCGCAGGCCGGTTATTCGGGCCGCGGTACCGATCCCGCCTGGTCCCCCCTGCTCGACGAACAGCCCGTCAACCTCGGTGGCGGCGGCCCTGACGGCTGTCCCACCTGATCAAGAAGGAGCCTTTCGGCTCAAACCCGCGTTATCGTGACTGGCGAAACCGCTGGCGCAACAGTAGCAACCCGCTAAAGCCAAGCTGGAGGCTTCGGCCTCACCTCAAGGAGACGACCTGATGATGAAAATCCCGACCCTCGTCCGTCTGGCCGCCGTCGGCATGGCCGTGACGGCCATTGCCGCCTGTACCCCGCGCACGCCCGCCGACACCGGCGCCGGCAACACCGTGCCGACCCCGGCCAATGACCAGTACACCGGTAACGCCGTTGCCCCCGTCTCGGGCGGCAATCTCGGTGCCCCCGCGCCCGGCTCGGAGCAGGATTTCGTCGTGAATATCGGCGATCGTGTCTATTTCGATCTCGACAGCTATGCGATCCGTTCGGAAGCGTTTCCGCGCCTCGACGCCCAGGTGGCCTGGCTGCAGCGCTATCCGGGCGTGACCATCCGTATCGAGGGCAATGCCGACGAACGCGGCACCCGTGAATACAACCTGGCCCTCGGTGCCCGCCGCGCTGAATCGGTTCGCACCTATCTGGTCGAGCGCGGCATCAACGCCGGGCGAATCGATACCATCAGCTATGGCAAGGAGCGTCCGATCGCGGCCGGCTCGAACGAGGAATCCTGGGCCCGCAACCGCAACGCCCACACCGCCATCGTCTCGGGGGCTGCGCGGTAGGCTCGAGACAGCGTCGATAAGGAGAAGGGCGGCCGGTTCCCGGCCGTCCTTTCTTTTTGACCTCTATTTCTTTGCATCGCACAATCGCACGCAGCAAATCGGGGGCGGCAATGGACAGTCTGGAAGCAGCCGGCGGTCTGATCACCGGCGGACTGATCGCGAAACTGCTGTCGCGACGGGAAAATCGTCGCCAGGAATCGACTGAGGATCATTCCGGGATCTGCAGCGACTGCGGCGCGCCGGTCTCGGGAAAATACTGCTCGGAGTGTGGCCAGCCGACCCATGTGCACCGTTCCCTGCTGCATCTCGGCGAAGAGATGCTGCACGGTGTGCTGCATTTCGACGCCCGGATCTGGCGGACACTGCCACTGCTGGCGATCAACCCCGGACGGCTGACCCGGGAATGGATACAGGGCAAACGCACCCGCTACGTCTCGCCGCTGGCCATCTTCCTGTTCAGCGTCTTCCTGATGTTTTTCGTGTTCAGCTTCAGCGGAGCCCTTGAACCTGAAATCACCACGCCCTTGCCGGACCGGATCGCCGAAGCGCAGACCGAGCTGGCCACCGCCCGCGCCGGGCTGAGCGAGGCGGAATCGGCTGCGGCTGCGAGCCCCGGGTCCGAGGCCTTGGCGCTGACCGTGAGCGCGACGCGCGGGGAGGTCGAGGTGCGCGAGCGACGTCTGGCGGCCCTGACTGAAACCGGCGCCGACGCGACCCGTCCCGACGGTCTCACGCCCGGAAGCTGGCAAGCCGAGATGGCCGACGCCGTTCAGGATGACCGGGTCCAGGTCAGGGGCGACAGCAAATGGGTCGAGAAGGTCAAGCACAAGCTGAGCAACCCCGATCTGCTTCTCTACAAGATTCAGCAGACGGCCTATAAATTCAGCTTCCTGCTGATCCCCCTGTCGATCCCGTTTGTGGCCCTGCTGTTCCTGTGGCGGCGAGGCTTCACCCTGTATGATCACGGCGTCTTCGTGCTCTACTCCCTGACGGCCATGTCGATCCTGGTGATGGTCACCTCCATCCTCGCGCCGATCTGGAGCGGCTTCGGCGTGCTGAGCGGTCTGGCCTTCGCCTTCGGTGTGCCCGCACACATGTTTGCCCAGTTGAAGGGAGCCTATCAGCTGTCGTGGTTTTCCGCTGCCTGGCGGACAATGCTGCTCCTGATCTTCTGCGTCTTTGCCCTGACGGCGTTTGTGCTCAGCATCATCATGCTGGGCCTCGCGGGGTGACGCCTTGCGGGCGCCTCAAATCAGTGGGACGAAAACAACCATGCTGAAGTTTCCCGCCGCCCTCCGTTCGCGCAACGCCCTGATCTCGGTCCTGGGCATCGTCCTGATTGCGGGCACGACCACGGTCGTGGCCCAGACCACATCGCTTGAGCCGGTGCAGTGGGACAAGCGGCGGCTTGAACAGCTGGACCGCAATGTCCGCCGGCTCGAACGCGCCTTGACCCAGCGCAACGCCGCCGGTGATCCTGTGATTATCGAGCCGGATCCCGAGGTCATCGCCCTTCAGGGTCGTGTGGGTCTGATGGATCGCCGGCTGGCCGACATGGAGGCGACCGTCCAGCGCGTAAACGGCGACATAGAGCGGCTGACCTTCCAGCTGGATGAGGCCGGGCGCGACAACACCGCCCTGGCCAATCGTGTGCGTGACGCCGAGGGCCGCCTGCGTGTCATCGAGGCCGCGGCGGCGCGCGAGGCCGAGCTCAATTCACCCATTCCCACCACCTCGCCGACCGGTGACGCGGTGCGCGACCTGACTGCTGCCGCCCGCCTCACGGCCACCGACCCCCAGAGGGGCGAGCGGGCCCTCCAGACCGTCATCCTCGCCTGGCCGGATACGCCGCAGGCGCGGGAGGCCTCCAGCCGTCTGGGCGACCTGCGCGTTGCGGCCGGCGATCCGGCCGGTGCGGTATCGGCCTATGCCACGGCCCTGCAAGGCTGGCCGACGGCCCCCTGGGCCCCCTCGACGACCCTCGAGCTGGCCAACGCCCTGAATGCGACGGACCGCAAGACCCAGGCCTGTACCGCCCTGACCGAGTTCACCCGCCGCTACGCCGAGACGGCCAGCCCCGCAGTGCGAACCCGGTCCACCGAGACCCGCACCCGTATCGGCTGCCCGGCCGCTGCGCCCGCCGCGCCGCCGGCCCGGAGAGGGGGCTGACCCCAGACCCCGCCGACTGGATCCGGTCCGCGCGGGCCATCCTGTCCGCGCGGCTCCGGACTCACACCGACCGGCCGCTCGCCCTGGCCCTGTCCGGAGGCGGCGATTCCATGGCCTTGCTGCACCTCGCCGCCGACTGGGCGCGGGCGAAGGGTCGCCGTCTGCTGGCCCTGACCGTCGACCATGGTCTGAACCCCGACAGCCCCGACTGGACGGCCGTCGCTGAGCGCGCCGCCCATGCGGCCGGGGCCGACTGGCGCGGACTGCACTGGACCGGCCCGAAGCCCGCGACCGGCCTGCCGGCCGCCGCTCGTACCGCCCGCCATCGGCTGATCGCAGAGGCGGCACGGGAGGCGGGCGCTCGGGTCGTGCTGTTCGGCCATACCGCCACCGATATCGTCGAGGGCGAACTGATGCGGGACCAGGGATCGACCCTCGGCCGGCTGCGCGAATGGTCGCCGTCTCCGGCCTGGCCCGAGGGGCGGGGCCTGATGCTGCTGCGTCCGATGCTGGACGCCGGGCGGGAAGACGTGCGGCAATGGCTGGCAGGGCAGGGGGGCACCTGGATCGATGATCCGGGGAATGACGACCCGAGGTTTGCCAGAAGCCGGGCGCGGCAGGCTCTAACCCTTCTCCCGATGGGAGAAGGTGGCCCGGAGGGCCGGATGAGGGTCGACTGGATGAGCGGCGAAGCCGCCCCCGGACAGTCGCCCCTCACCCTTTCGCGCAAGAACGACGGCTGCGCCGTCGTGCGCTCAATCCCTCTCCCATGGGGAGAGGGATCAATTGATGTTGAACGATCTAGCGACATTCACACCCTCGCCGCCGTCCTCGTCTGTGTCGGCGGCGGCGACCGGCTGCCGCGTGGAGACCGGCTCTCCGCCATTCTCGACCGGCTGCGCGCCGCTGAGGACTTCACCGCCAGCCTCTGCGGAGCACGCATCGAGGCGCGCGGGGCAAAGGTTTTCGTGACCCGCGAGGCTGGCGAGTTCGTTCGCAGGCCTCGCCAGCCTCTGCCGCTTGACCCGGGTGTCGAGACCATCTGGGACGGCCGCTGGGCTATCACGGTCGGGTCGTCCGGATGGTCCGTCGCCCCTGCCGCCGGGCGCATGGCGAGCCTTTCGGACGCCGACCGGGCCGTAATGAAGGCCTTGCCGCCTGCGGCACGCGGTTCCCTGCCTGTGCTGATCCGGAACGATGCGACTGCGCCGGTTCTTGCAGGGCCGGCGGGCAGGGCGACGTCGCTGGTCGGGGAGAGACTGGCGCTGGCGCTGGACCGAATGACGCACGAACGGGACCTTGGTGCCGCCATCCATGGCGCATTGCCGCGGAACCACCTATTTTCCGAAGCAGATCACTGACGACCGGGCGCTGCGGCGCACCCAGGGAATGATACGAGAATGAACCTGCGCAATCTGGCCATCTGGGGCGTCATTATCCTCGGTGCCATGGCCTTCTATGTCGCTGCCAGCCGCCCGGGCGGCCTCACCGCCCCGCCCGGTGCCAAGGAGGCGGCGGCGGCGCGTCCTGTGGCGATGAGCTATTCCGACCTGCTCAAGGCCCGCGATGACCGGAACATCGTCAAGGTCGAGGTGCGCGGCGAAATGGTCAAGGCGACCCTGCGCGACGGCAAGGTGGTCAATGTCATTACGCCCGTCCCCAATTCGGCGCTCGTCGACACCATCCAGGCATCCGGTGCTTCGGTCGACGTCAAGACCACCCGCCAGTCGCTGTGGGTCAGCGCCCTGATCGGCCTGCTGCCCTTCATCCTGATCATTGGCCTGTGGATCCTGATCATGCGCCAGATGCAGGGTGGCGCGCGCGGGGCCATGGGCTTCGGCAAGTCCAAGGCCAAGCTGCTGACCGAGCACAAGGGTCGCAAGATGTTCGAGGATGTCGCCGGCGTGGATGAGGCCAAGGAGGAGCTTCAGGAGGTCGTCGACTTCCTCAAGGACCCGGCCAAATTCCAGCGTCTGGGCGGCAAGATTCCGAAGGGCGCCCTGCTGGTCGGCCCTCCCGGAACCGGCAAGACCCTGCTCGCCCGCGCCGTCGCGGGCGAGGCGGGTGTGCCCTTCTTCTCCATCTCGGGCTCTGACTTCGTCGAGATGTTCGTCGGCGTCGGTGCCAGCCGCGTGCGCGACATGTTCGAACAGGCCAAGAAGAACGCGCCCTGCATCATCTTCATCGATGAGATCGACGCCGTCGGCCGTCATCGCGGTGCCGGTCTCGGCGGCGGCAACGATGAGCGCGAACAGACGCTGAACCAGCTGCTGGTCGAGATGGACGGGTTCGAGGCCAATGAAGGCATCATCCTGATCGCAGCGACCAACCGTCCCGACGTTCTGGACCCGGCCCTGCTGCGTCCCGGCCGCTTCGACCGGCAGGTCGTGGTGCCCAATCCCGATGTGAACGGTCGCGAGAAGATCCTGCGCGTGCACATGAAGGACGTGCCCCTGGCCGCCGACGTCAACACCAAGACCATCGCGCGCGGCACCCCCGGCTTCTCCGGCGCCGACCTGGCCAACCTCGTCAATGAGGCGGCCCTGATGGCGGCCCGCAAGGACCGCCGCATGGTCACTCACCGCGACTTCGAGGACGCCAAGGACAAGGTCATGATGGGCGCCGAGCGCAAATCCATGGCCATGAACGAGGAAGAGCGCCGCCTGACGGCCTATCACGAGGGCGGCCACGCCATCGTGGCCATGAACGTCAAGATGGCCGATCCCGTGCACAAGGCGACCATCGTCCCGCGCGGCCAGGCCCTCGGCATGGTCATGCAACTGCCGGAAGGCGACCGCTATTCTATGAAATACCAGCAGATGGTCGATCGTATCGCCATCATGGCGGGCGGCCGCGTGGCCGAGGAGCTGATCTTCGGCAAGGAGAACATCACCTCGGGTGCCTCGTCCGACATCCAGCAGGCGTCCAAGCTGGCGCGCCGCATGGTGACCCAGTGGGGCTTTTCGGACGTCCTCGGGACTGTGGCCTATGGCGAGAACGAGCAGGAGGTCTTCCTCGGTCACTCGGTCGCGCGAAGCCAGAACGTCTCGGAGGAAACGGCCCGGATCATCGATTCCGAGGTCAAGCGTCTGGTCACCGAGGGCTGGGACGAGGCCCGCAAGATCCTGACTGACAAGGCCGCGGATCTCGAGACCCTGGCCCAGGCCCTGCTGGAGTATGAGACCCTCTCCGGCCAGGAGATCAGGGATCTGCTGGAGAAGGGCCTGGCCCCGAACCGCGACGAGAGCAATTTCCCCAACGTCGGACCGTCGGTCTCCGTGCCGATTACCCCGGTAGCGGACGCGGCTCCAGCCGAGGCCCAGACCGTCCACTGACCGGCTGAAAAGTCAGGACCCGCCGTGGGCATGACTCGCGGCGGGTTCTTTCGGACGAACTAGTTTACATTTTAAACAAGTCTATGCGATACGGCTTCCATCAAGAGGGGAGTCCTTCCATGTCTTCATCCGAAACCGACCCGTCCGGGCGCCTGCACGGCCTCGACGCCTTGCGCGGTACCGCCCTGCTGCTGGGTGTCGTCCTGCACGCCTCCATGTCCTATTTCCCGGTCACGATCTGGATCGTGCCGGACACCGACAACTCGCCGGTCGCCGGCGTGATCTTCTTCGCCATCCACCTTTTCCGCATGACGAGCTTCTTCCTGATCGCCGGCCTGTTCGCTCATATGATGCTCGAGCGGCGGGGCACCGGCGGCTTCATCCGGGACCGGGCGAGCCGTATCGCCGGTCCGCTGGCGGCCTTCTGGTTCCCGATGCTTGCGGCGATCATCGCCGGGCTGATCTGGATGGCCGCGATCCGCAACGGCGGGACCATTCCCACCGGCGGACCGCCCCCGCCGCCGCTGACGCTCGAGACCTTCCCCCTGACCCATCTGTGGTTCCTCTGGGTGCTGCTGATCCTCTATGTCGCCATGCTGGTCCTGCGGGCACCCTTTGCCATGGCGGACCGCGACGGCGGCTGGGGCCGGTTCGTCGAC
Organism: Caulobacteraceae bacterium; assembly: GCA_947501315.1. Taxonomy (GTDB): domain Bacteria; phylum Pseudomonadota; class Alphaproteobacteria; order Caulobacterales; family Caulobacteraceae; genus Brevundimonas. The sequence goes on from CANMXH010000070.1 coordinate 7,422, forward strand.
CGTATCACCGGAGCCTTGATCGGCCCCTGGACCCCGGCCCTGATGGCCGCGCCGCTGGCCGTCGCCTTCTGGCTGGCCCCGAACTGGACGCCCTTCTTCGGCATCCCGACGCCGGACACGGGGCTGGTGCCCAACCCGGTCGCCCTGACCGCCTTCGGCACAGCCTTCGGCCTCGGCTTCCTGCTGGACCGCCGCCGCGATCTGCTGGTCCGGATCGAGCGGCTCTGGCCGGTGTTCACGGTCGTGGCCCTGGGGGTCGGGACCGGGGCCCTGGTCCTGGCCGGTGGACCGGTCCCCGAGCTGGCACCCGTCACCGATCCGGAGCTGAAGGCCCCGCTGGCGGCGGTGATGGCCCTGGCCGTCTTCGCCTCGACCCTGGCGGTCCTGTCCCTGGCCCTGCGCTTCGCCTCCGGCTACAGCGCCGTCCGCCGCTACCTCGCCGACTCGTCCTACTGGGTCTACATCGTCCACCTGCCGCTCGTGATCGTCGGCCAGATCCTGGTCGTGAACGAGACCTGGCCCTGGTTCGTGAAGTTCGGCGTGGTGATCGGCGGGACCATGGCGATCAGCCTGCTGACCTATGAACTGCTGATCCGCCACACCTTCATGGGTGGCTGGCTGAACGGGCGTCGCATCCCCCGACGTCGCCGGCCGGACCCGGCCCTGTCGCCCGCCGAATAGCTTGCCAACACACGCCGGCTCGTCCACCCCAAGGGCGAGCCGGCTCCGGAGAATCGTCATGCCCGCCAAGCCCCGCCCGAACTCCCCCGAGGACAACCTCGCCTTTATGCGAGCGATCGTCGAGGGCGGCGGACGCCCGCCCATGACCATGGCCGTCTGCTATCTGGCCGGAGGGTTGCTGTACGGGCTGCAGTGTCTGTTTCATGTCGGTCAGGTCGCGGGTCTTGTCCGCTGGTCCGGCCTCGCCAGCCTGACCTTTGTCACTCTCATCAGTGTGACCTTCCTGGTGATCCTGATCTGGGCCATCCTGAAGGACCGCAAGGACGGCGTCGGCGATCGCGGGCCTGCGGCCGCCCGCACGCTCAAGGCGGCCTTCAGCGCCACGGGCATGGCCAATGGGGCCGTCATCATCATCTTCGGCGTCGGGGCCATGCGGGACAACGACTTCGCCATCTGGCTCTACTATACGGCCATCGTCTTCGCGCTGCAGGCCGCCGCCTGGTATGTGGCCTGGACACTGAAGCGAAAGGCCTGGATGCTGGCCACGGCCCTGGGTGGCTGGGCGACGGCCGTGGCGCTGGGCCTGCTGGTGCGCGAGCCCATGTGGTATCTGGCTGTCTGCACCACCGCCCTGTTCCTGCTGTTCGCCCTGCCGGGATGGGTGATGTTCCGCGACGCCCGCGCCGCGCGCACTGCGGACTGAGACAGGATGGGTCTCGCCGATCTCGGACGTATCGACGAGGTCATCCACGGCCGCCTGCGGCTGGGGATCATGGTGTATCTTGCCGACTCCGACGTGGCCGACTTCACCGAGCTGAAGATCGTACTCGAAGCCACCCAGGGCAATCTCTCGGTCCATCTGAAGAAGCTGGAGGAGGCGGGCTTCGTCGCTATCGCCAAGAGCTTCAAGGACAACAAACCCCTGACCCGGGTGTCGATCACGCCTTTGGGACGCAAGGCGTTCGGCGTCTATCTGGACGCCATCGGCAGTCTGATCGGCGGCAAGGACTGATGGGCCGGGGCTGGCCCCCGGCACGGTTCACACCCTAAGCTCCTCCCACGAAGCGTGGAGAGATCGATGAATTTCGGGACGGTTGTTATGGCGCTCACGCTCGCCGGGATCGGGGTGAGTCCGGGGCTTGCCCAGGTCTCGAGCCCGGCGGGGCTTCAGCTGGCAGTCGAAGGCCTGTCCCGTCCAGCTGCGATCTATGTTGCAGGCCAAGGTACGCCTGAGCCTTGGGGTGCAGCGGCGGGCATTGCCTATCCGGACACCGGCGGGCCGATTACGATCGATACGCCGCTCCGCATCGCCAGCAATACCAAGACCTTCACCGCCGCCACGGTGCTGAGGCTCTGGGAGACGGGTCGGATTGATCTCGACGCCCCGATCGGACCCCTATTGGGCTCGTCGCTCAATGCCTTGCTGACCGCCGACGGCTATGACACCGCCGCCATCACCGTGCGTCATCTGCTAAGCCACAGCAGCGGTCTCTATGATCATGGCGGTGACCAACGTTTCGTCGAAGCAGTAATGGCCGACCCCGGCCACTACTGGACGCGCGAGGAACTGCTGGGGCTGTCGATGGCCTATTCCGATCCCCAAGGCGATCCCGGTGTGGCCTTTCGCTATTCCGATACCGGCTACATTCTGCTGGGCGACATCGTCGAGCGCATCACGGGTCGGACGCTCGGCGTTGCGGTCCGTGAGGAACTGCGGCTCGATCGGCTGGGATTGAAGTCGACATGGTGGGAAATCATGGAACCGGCGCCGCCCGGCCTCATCCGCGCGCCTCAAAGCCTCGGAAGCATCAACGCTGCGGACTGGCATGCCTCGATGGACCTATACGGCGGCGGCGGACTGGTCATGTCGACGCGCGACCTGGCGGTTTTTTTCGCTGCCCTGTTCGAGGGCCGGATCTTCGACCGGCCCGAAACCCTGGAGGCGATGCTCTGGCAGGGCGATCACCGCCGCGCCGATCACTATCGTCTGGGCATCTTCGTCAGTGAGGTGAACGGACGGACCTTTTACTGGCACAGCGGATTCTGGGGCACCATTGCCCTCTATGCGCCAGCCACGGGAGTCGCTGTGGCCGGGGTGACCGTCAACCATGACGGATTCGTCGTCATGCGCACCCTTGCCGAGTCGATCATCGGCGCCCCGCCGTCGCAGCCGTGATTGAACTCATGTCCCCCACCGTCATGGGCATCGTCAATGTCACGCCGGACAGCTTCTCGGACGGGGGACGGCTGGCCTCGGTCGCGGCCGCCGTCGCCCATGGTCTGCGGCTGGTCGAACAGGGCGCGGCCGTCCTCGACATCGGCGGTGAAAGCACCCGGCCCGGGGCCGCGCCGGTCGCAGAGGCCGAGGAGATCGCCCGCACCATTCCGGTCATCGAGGGCCTGCGCGCCGCCCACTGGGCCGGTCCGATCAGCATCGACACCATGAAGCCCGCCGTGGCCCGCGCCGCCGCAGCCGCCGGGGCCACCATGTGGAACGATGTGACGGCCCTCGGCTTCGCGCCTGACAGTCTGACGACAGCGGCCGAACTGGGCTGCGATGTGGTGTTGATGCATATGCGCGGCGAGCCCCA
>CANMXH010000071.1 GCA_947501315.1 Caulobacteraceae bacterium
CCATCGACGAGATCATCGCCGCCAACCCCGCCAAGGCCGCCGGCGTCGCCGAAAAACCCCAGCCGCTGGGCTGGTTCGTCGGCCAGGTCATGAAGGCTACCGGCGGCAAGGCCAACCCGGCTGCGGTCAACGATATCCTGAAGGCCAAGCTGGGGCTGTAGGGCTCGCTCGGCGTCTCCTCACCGCTCCGCGGGGAGGGGGACCACGCGAAGCGTGGTGGAGGGGGGCCGCGCCGCGGTGCCTTGTTGCCAATAGCCAATGTCCAGGCCGTCATCCTCGGGTCAAGCCCGAGGATGACGGTGAGACTGGTCGAGCCCGGAAGTCTACTCAAACAACTCCCCGCTCTCCTCCGCCCCCTCGACCACCTCCCGCGCCAGCGCCCGGGTCACCGGCCTGTGCATCGCGTCCAGCCGTTCAACGACCGCCGCCGCCGCCGCGGCCGACCGGTCGATGCGGCGCACAAGATAGGGCACAACATCCTTCTGCGGACGAATGCCGCGCTCGGCGAACCGCGCCGCCAGCATGGCCGACAGGACGGCGTCATCCGGGACCTCCATCGGCACGCTGATGACCGCATCGAGCCGCGAGCGCAGGTCGGGCAGGGTGGCCTCCCAGCTCGACGGCGCCGACCGCGCCACCATCAGCAGGGCCCCGCCCGGTGACTGGGCCAGGTTGATCAGGTGGAACAGGGTCTCGTCGTCGACGTCCCGGGCCGGGTCCAGCAGCACCGGCCGCCCCTCCAGCCCCAGCGGATCGATCAGCGCGGCCTCGGCCCCCTGGATGGCCACCGCCCCGACGCGTTCGGCCCAGATCTGTCCCAGCCGGCTCTTGCCGCAACCCGCCGGCCCGCAGATCGCCATCACCCCGCCGATGGGATTGGGCCAGTCCGCCAGCGCCTCGACCGCCGCCCGGTTGCTGTCCGACACGACGAAACCCTCGGCCCCCTCGGGCAGGTCGCGCTGCAGCGGCAGTCGCATCTGGTCGGCGGGCGAGGGGCGGGCGGTCATCGGCTCCCTCATAGCAGACGGGGGACGGGACGGCTCGCACGCCCGTGGACAAGGTCACGCGCCTGTGGACGCGGGCTGTCTTCCCGACCCCGATCTTGCCGGTCTTCCCGACCCCCGATGCTGCCGTCTCGCCCCATGAATCGGTTCAGACCCGGCCCGAACAGCGCCTGCGTCCGTTCCTGACGCAGGGTTCGGCTAGCCTCGGTTGATCAACAGCGCGGCGAAGGGGCGAATGTATCGACAGGACAGCTTTTCAGGATTTTCGGACGGGTCGTGTCTTTTGACCCCTGTCAGGCCGCAAACCTTGACTTTCCGGGGCGATGATGCGCCCTTCCGCCCTCCCGAATTGTGCCGTTTGCGGCCTGTAATCCAAGACGAACCGACCATGCACGCCTACCGCTCCCACACCTGCGGCGCCCTCCGTTTGACCGATGCCGGTGCGAATGTCCGCCTGTCCGGCTGGGTCCACCGCAAGCGCGACCACGGCGGCCTTCTGTTCATCGACCTGCGCGACCACTTCGGCCTGACGCAGCTGGTGCTGCACCCCGAGACGCCGGGCTTCGAGGCCGTCGAACGTCTGCGCGCCGAGAGCGTCATCCGCGTGGACGGTCAGGTGGTGGCCCGCGAGGCCTCGGTCGTGAACGCCAACCTGCCGACCGGCGAGATCGAACTGCGGGTCACGGGCGTGGAAGTCCTGTCCGAAGCCGCCGAACTGCCTCTGCCGGTCTTCGGTGAGCCCGAATATCCCGAGGAAATTCGCCTCAAGCACCGCTACCTCGATCTGCGCCGCGAGACCCTTCACAAGAATATCGTGCTGCGCTCGCGCGTGATCTCCTCAATCCGGCAGCGGATGGTTCAGCAGGGCTTTCTCGAATACCAGACCCCTATCCTGACGGCTTCGTCGCCCGAAGGCGCGCGGGACTTCCTGGTGCCGTCGCGCCTGCATCCGGGCAAATTCTACGCCCTGCCGCAGGCCCCGCAGCAGTTCAAACAGCTGCTCATGGTCTCGGGCTTCGATCGCTATTTCCAGATCGCCCCCTGTTTCCGCGACGAGGACCTGCGCGCTGACCGGTCGCTGGAGTTCTACCAGCTCGACGTCGAGATGAGCTTCGTCACCCAGGAAGACGTCTTCGCCGCCATCGAGCCCGTCATGCACGGCGTGTTCGAGGAGTTCGCCGACGGCAAGACGGTCGACCCCTATCCCTTCGTCCGCATCCCTTACCGGGAGAGCATCAGCCTGTTCGGCACCGACAAGCCGGACCTGCGCAACCCGATCGAGATGAAGGACGTCTCGGACCATTTCCGCGACGGGGGCTTCGGCCTGTTTAACAAGATCCTCGGGGCAGACGCGAAGAACGCCGTCTGGGCCATTCCCGCGCCGACCGGCGGATCGCGCGCCTTCTGCGACCGCATGAACGCCTGGGCCCAGGGCGAGGGCCAGCCGGGTCTCGGCTACATCTTCTGGTCCGAGGACCAGGGCAGCTGGGGCGGTCCAATCGCCAAGAACCTCGGTGCCGAGGCGACCGACGCCCTGATGAAGTCCCTGGCCATGGGCAAGGGCGACGCCGCCTTCTTCGCGGCCGGTGACCCCTCGGTCTTCTACAAATTCGCCGGAAACGCCCGCACCAAACTGGGCCAGGACCTGAACCTGATTTCGGACGACGAGTTCAAATTCTGCTGGATCGTCGACTTCCCGATGTTCGAGTGGAGCGAGGAAGAAAAAAAGGTCGACTTCTCGCACAACCCCTTCTCGATGCCGCAGGGCGAGATGGAGGCCCTGACCACCAAGGACCCGCTCGATATCCTCGCCTACCAGTACGACATCGTCTGCAACGGCTATGAGCTGTGTTCCGGCGCGATCCGGAACCACAAGGCCGACATCATGCTCAAGGCCTTCGAGATCGCGGGCTATGACGCCTCGGTCGTTGAGGACCAGTTCGGCGGCATGCTCAACGCCTTCCGCTATGGCGCGCCGCCGCACGGCGGCCTCGCCCCCGGCATCGACCGTATCGTCATGCTGCTGGCCAACCAGGTCGCGATCCGCGAGGTCATCGCCTTCCCGCTGAACCAGCAGGGTCAGGATCTGCTGATGAGCGCGCCGTCGGATGCCGCCGAGCGGCAGTACAAGGAGCTGCACATCCGTGCTGCCCTGCCGCTCAAGGTCTGAGGCCGAAAATCAGCGGTCGCTGCTGACGACGACCGTGTTCCGCGAGCGCGGCGGTGCCGGTGGTGTCCGTGCCGCCGGCGGGGTGGTACGCACCACGCTGACGCCGCGGCAGACCCGGACATTCAGCCGGGCGGGCAGGCGGGTCGCCGCGTCGCCGCAGGCACGGCTGATCTGGGCCTGGCTCAGGCCCTCGGCTCCGGACAGGTCCGCACCCCGGATGTCGGTGCGGGCCATGGAAGCCCCTTCGAAGTCTGCACCGCCGAACCGGCCTCCGGTCAGACGGGCACCGTTCAGGGTCGCATTGCTGAAGTCGACCGAGCGGAAATCGCCGTTTGACAGGTCGGACATGGCGATCTCCGCATCGGAGAAGTCCGCCGATCGGGCAGTGACGTTGGCCAGGGTGACGGCGTTCAACTCGGCCGCGCTGAGGTCTGCGCCGGTCAGGACCGCGCTGTTCAAATTGGCCCCGTTCAGAGCGGCGCCTGTGAGATCGGCTCCCGCAAGACGCACCCGCACGAGTGTCGCGCCCATGGCCTCTGCGCCCGACAGGTCCGACCCCGAGAAATTGGCCCCGGTGAAATTTGCTCCGACCATTTCTGCGCCCGACAGGTCCGCCCGGCTGAAGTCGCTGCCGGAGAAATTCGACCCGGTCAGCTCGGCGCCCCGCAGATTGGCACCGACCAGGGTGGCATTGGTGAAGTCTGCGCCGGTAAAGGCCGCACCGGTAAGGTCCCGGCCAGACAGTTCGCAGCGGTTGCAGGTGCCACCCAGCGACACCATCCGGGCGACATCCCGATCTTGGTAACAGAACTGCAGCTGCGTTTCGGCGCTGGCCGGACATGCCATGAGGACGACAGCCATCGCCGCGGCGAATGCAAGGCCGGCGGGCTGGAGACGACGGGACAGGGAGGCAGCGATCTGTTTCACGTCTCTTTAATGACCTCAAACCCAGGCCAGCCCTACTTAATTCCCTGTAAGGTCCGGAGACCTCTGGCAGCGGGGAATGGACAGGCCGCCCGGCAACAGGGTCGCTTCGTCGCCGCAGGCCCGGTCAAGACGACCTTGGGTCAGTCCGGTAGCGCCTCGCATCGACGCGCCCGAGAAATTCACCCCCGAGAGGTTGGCTCCCGAGAAGGACGATCCGTCCAGGTGGGCTCCTACAAAGCTGGCGTTGGTCAAGTCGGCACCCGAGAAGTGCGATCCGGAAAAAACGCCGCCATAGGCCTCTACGTCCCGCAGATCGGCGTTGGAGAACCGGGTCCGGTTCATCACCGCGAGGCTCAGGTCTGCCTGCCGCAGTCTTGCCCCGGACAGGTTCAGTCCACGGGCTTCCAGGCCCGGAAAAGCACCCTGGAACAGGTTACAGCCCGCGCAACTGGATCCCCCGCGCACCCGCGCGATCTGGCCCGCGTTCTGGGCCACCGCAGGCAGGGCGATGGCGGCGAGGGCGGCTACGGTCAGGATAAGTTTCATCGCGGGCTCCGGTCTCGGCCTCAGGTGCGGACAGACCGAAAGCACGGTGACACCAAAACGTTGATTAACCCTGCATCGAAGGGGCGGCTCCGCAGGTATCGCAGATCCAGCCAGCGCCGCGTTGCTGAAGCGAGAAGTCACCACAGGCCGGGCAGGCCACCGCCTCGTTGGCGACAGGGGATGCCATCGGCATCTCCCGCTTCTGACCAAACGGCAGGACCACCAGATTGTCCGTTGCGGTACCGCGTGCAAAGCCCTTTGAGATGAACCGGGCGGCCGGCACGGCTTCCGGTGGGCTTGCGTCGCCTTCCAGCGCGCCCAGACCGTTGCCGCTGAGCGGATCGGGCGCCGCATTGGCCAGTTCATGCCGGTCCAGATAGGAGACGCCCAGTTCCCGGAATATGTAATCGAGGATCGATGTCGCCGACTTGATTGAATCGTTCCCAGTGACGGTCCCGGCCGGCTCAAAACGGGTAAAGACGAAGGCATCCACGAATTCTTCAAGCGGAACGCCGTACTGGAGGCCTATCGAGATCGCTATGGCGAAGTTGTTCATGAGTGAGCGAAACGCGGCTCCCTCCTTGTGCATGTCGATGAAGATCTCGCCGAGTTCTCCGTCCTCATATTCGCCGGTGTGGACATAGACCTTGTGCCCGCCGACAGCCGCCTTCTGGATATAGCCCTTGCGGCGGTCGGGCAGTTTGCGCCGCGTGCGGTCTCGCTCGACTACCTTTTCCACGATCCGTTCGACGGCCCTAGCCTCCGGCTCCCAGCGGCGGGGTCGCGATGCCGGCTCGGCCTCAACCAGATCGAGCAGTGGTCCGGAAGGCGGTGCGGCTCTTTTCAGCCGGATGGCGCGCCGGCCTTCCCGTGCGGCGTCTGACATGAGGCGCGCAGCTTGCACTGGCGTGGTGCACCATTCGATCCGGACTGGAGCGATGTCCGGGATCGCACTGATCTTGTCCAACCTGGCGCGGAGTCCAGCCTCGAAGCTCCCCAAGTCCGCCAGAATCGACGGAAGTCCATCAGGCGCGCCGCTCCAGCCGGCCAGATCACCGTGGCCGAAGGTCCAGGCCTGCGCCCGGGCGATGTCGTCGGCGGAAAAACCCAGCTGAGGCAGGAGTTCGCCGGCTGCGCCGTCGAACCCAAGCACATCTCGCAGAAATCCGGCGTCAAGTGCCGGCGACCGGAATGCATCAGCCAGGGTTTCGACCTGAGTGAGGGCCTGTTCCAGCCTCTCGAGCTCCACATCGGTAAAGCCCCGTGCCCGCAATGCCGCATGATCGATCCCTGGTGCCTCCAGGAGGGTTTGATGTCCGAAAAGCCAACGCTCAGCGGCTTCGACGTCGCCACCCAGCCGCGCAATCGTAGCGGCTACTGAAGATCGCAGGCGCTGTGACACGCTTCCATCTGCGGTCTGCCAGGTCTCGACCACCGAAAGCGGCGTCAGACCCAGCCGGAGACCGGCCTCGCTGTCATCGACGAAGAGGGCGACCGATACACTGCCTGCCGCCGATTGGACGCTTTCCGCCAGTTCATCGACCCGGAACATTTCGCCCGATGCGGCGCTGCCAAGCAAATGATCGGCCAGTCCTCCCAGCCCGAGGGCTACGACCGGATTGCCCGCTTTTGCAAAGGCCGTCGTCCAAAGGTGGACAAGGTCTGAGAGCACGGGCTCGAACTTCGGCCCGGCTGCCTGCTTCAGCGCGCACAGAGATAGCAGGATCGCCGGGACCCGGGGAGCGCTGGATACGGTCTCGGCAGTTTCGGGGTCGAATACCAAAATCAGGTCACCGTCCAGACCAGCCTCAGCGGCTGCCAGGGCTTCCGGTGCACCGGAAGCGACCATGGCCCGATCGGCGAGCGCCAGCATTGGAGGTGCAGGCAATAGTGATTGCTGAGCGACGTCGAACCTCTCACCCTGAATGGCCCGAACAATGTCCGGGTCGGCAGCTCCCATGCCTCTTGCAGCAAGGGCAGCCCGCATCAGGGCGGGATTTTTCAGGGGATCGCTGCAGTCGCTGCGCTGACCTTCACAACGATATACGGCATCAGTCACCCGTTGGAGTCCAGCCGCAGCGGCATCAATGGCTCCGGCAGCCAATCGTTGGCCTTTTCGCAGGGCTGAGTCAGCCCGAAGCCTGCGGGATGCGTCGGGCTCAGACAGATCGATCAGGCTGGCTGAGATCTCCATTGGGCGTGAGGGTGTGGCCAGCCCCAGCAACATGGTTGCTGCGAGGGTCTCTGCCTTCGCCGGATCAAAACGGCGGGCCCAGGCGAGAGTGATTTCCATAATGCCGTCATCGCTCTCCCACGACAGGCCTTCGGCGTCGGCCCAATCCAGCCATGCCTCGACCTGGACATCTGGCCAGCCTTCAGGCGCGCGCACGGTGACAATGCGGTTCGCTCGCTCAATCTCACGGACCGGCCGATCCATCGAAGCGGCGTGGGAAGCGAATGGAAAGCGCATGCGGCGGTCCCGGTTTGGCCTGTTGTACAGGTTAGCGGCCTGTTCGCCTGATCGGCAATAAATCTGGCGTGTCTTTGGTCGGTTACCCCCAAGATGTTGAGGCAGAAGCTGTGTGCGCGGTGCTGGACGCAGGCGTTACCGCTTTCTATGATACACCGACGCCGGCCTTCGCCGGGCGACCAAGCTTGGGTGGACTTCCGACGTGCTAGGCAGGATTTTCGGCTGGACCAGCGGTGCCACCATCGGCACCTTCTTCACCATTGCCAAGCGTGGCGAGCACGTGGGCACGGACGAGTTCGGGAACCGCTACTATCTGTCGCGTGACCGCTCCAGCTATGATGGTCGGCGTCGTCGTTGGGTGACATACAATGGCTACGCCGATGCATCGAAGGTGCCGCCGGATTGGCATGGCTGGCTGCACTACACTTTTGACGAACTGCCGACCGAGCAGCCATTGCCGCGACGCAAATGGGAAGAGGATCATCTGCCCAACCTGACCGGGACGCCGATGGCGTGGCGGCCCAAGGGCTCGCTAGTCGCTGATGGCGTCCGTCCGCCCGCAACCGGCGACTACGAAGCCTGGCGTCCCGAATGAAACTGCGGGGCACGGTCCTTGCGGGCGTTACGGCTGCGACCCTTATGGTATCTGGCGCGGTTCTGGCCGCCGTCATCAATGAGTTGCCGCAGGACGCCGTCCCGATCGAGGAGCCGACTGCGGCGCTGAACCGCCAGACGCCTGCTCAAGCGCCTCCCATTGAGTCCGCAACGGAAGCGGAACCTGCATCTGTGGCACCGGTCGCGGTGACCCAGGAGACTCCTCCGACCGACATTGCCGCAGCTGATCTGAGCCCGGGCGCTGAAGAGCCTGCCGTTGAAGTACCGGAGACCCGGGCAGAATCGGACGTCGCCCCGTCACGACGACAGCGCCGTCGGGTGGCGATCGTTCAGGCGATCGACAAGATCACGGCCGAATCGATGCGTTTCGAGGTCGAGGTCGGTGGCCGCCCGGTCCGTTTCCAACGGACGTTGATCTTCAGTGCCAAGGCCTGCGAGGTCTCTGCCTCGGATGAACAGGTGTCTGACGCTGTAGCCTATCTCGAGGTCAGCCTGCAGTCGCGGGGTGTGATCCAGGTCAGCGAGCCGCGGCAGCTCTTCAGGGGCTGGATGTTTGCCTCTTCGCCCGCTGTCAACGGCCTCCAGCATCCGATCTATGATGCCTGGATCGTCGGCTGCAAGGCGTAGAACAGCGCTTCCGATCCGGTCATGGCATTGAACATTGACCGAGGGTTCGGCCTTCGCGTGCAGGCCGCCCGTAGCAGTTCGAGATAGGTCGCCTGAGGGGTCTCTATCGCGCCGAACTGACTGAGATGCCCGGTCAGGAACTGGGTGTCGAGCAGGCCCCAGCCGCCCCGCTTCAGCCGGGCGACCAGATGCACGAGGGCGATTTTCGATGCGTCGCGCTCGCGGCTGAACATGCTTTCGCCGAAGAAGGCGCCACCGAGCGTGACACCGTACAGGCCGCCTACCAGGGTTTCGTCGCGCCAGCATTCGATGCTGTGGGCCTGGCCGCGGGCGTTCAGCTCGATGTAGAGCCGGCGTATCGGGGCGTTGATCCAGCTGTCTTCCCGGCCCGGGCCGGAGGCGGCGCAGGCGTCGAGGACGGCGTCGAAGGCGGTGTCGACCCGGACCGTGACGCTGTCAGCGCGGACCGTGCGCTTCAGGCGGGTCGGGACGTGGAACCGGTCCAGCGGGATGATGCCGCGCTGTTCCGGCTCGACGAGGAATATCCGCGGATCGTCGCGGGCCTCGCCCATGGGGAATACGCCGGTGGCATAGCAGTTCAGCAGTTCGTCGGGACCGAAGCCACCGAAGGGCCCGCCGGCGCTGAAACCGGGGTCGCTCAGGCTTCGCCCTTCTGGCGTTTGGCCCAGTTTTCCAGCCAGTGAATGTCATAGTCGCCGGAAAGGATATCGGGCTCCTGCAGCAGCTTCTGGAACAGGGGGATGGTTGTGTCGATGCCGCCGACGACCATTTCGTTCAGGCTGCGCCGGAGGCGGGCAATGCACTCTTCGCGGTCGCGGCCGTGGACGATGAGCTTGCCTATCAGGCTGTCGTAATAGGGCGGAATCGAATAGCCCGCGAAGATGGCGCTATCCAGTCGGACCCCCAGGCCACCGGGGGCGTGGAAGTCGGTGATCGTGCCGGGCGAGGGGGTGAAGGTCTCGGCGTTCTCGGCGTTGATCCGGCACTCGATGGCGTGGCCGGTGAAGGTCACGTCCGACTGTCTGAACGACAGGGGCAGGCCGGCGGCGATGCGGATCTGCTCGCGCACCAGATCGACGCCCGTGATCATTTCCGTAACCGGATGCTCGACTTGCAGTCGGGTGTTCATCTCGATGAAGAAGAACTCGCCGTCTTCCCAGAGGAACTCGATCGTGCCGACGCCGAGGTAGCCGATGGCGGCGATGGCCTTGTTGACGGTCTCGCCGATTGCGACCCGTTCGGCCGCCGACAGGGCCGGTGAGGGGGCCTCTTCGAGAATTTTCTGGTGGCGGCGCTGCAGGGAGCAGTCCCGCTCGCCGAGGTGGACGACATTGCCGTGGCTGTCGGCGATGACCTGAAGCTCGATGTGGCGCGGTTTCTGGAGGTAGCGCTCCATATAGACGGCCCCGTTGCCGAAGGCGGCCGTGGCCTCGGACTGGGCGGTCTGGACGGCCTCGACGAGGTCATCGGCGGTCAGGGCGACCTTCATGCCGCGCCCGCCACCGCCGGCGGCGGCCTTGACGATCAGGGGGAAGCCGATGGTCTTCGAGGCCGCGATGGCGTCCTCGATGGTCTCGACCTCGCCGGCCGAGCCGGGGACGCAGGGGATGCCCGCTTCCAGCACTGTCTGTTTGGCGGTGATCTTGTCACCCATGACCCGGATGTGTTCGGGCCTGGGACCGATGAAGGTCATGCCGTGGGCTTCGACGATCTCGGCGAAGCGGGCGTTCTCGGACAGGAAGCCGTAGCCCGGGTGAATGGCCTGGGCGCCAGTGATCTCCGCAGCCGCGATGATCGAGGGGATGTTCAGATAGCTCTTCGCCGCGGGTGCCGGCCCGATGCAGACGCTCTCGTCGGCCAGCCGGACCCACATGGCACCGCGGTCAGCCTCGGAGTGCACGGCGACCGTGGAGATGCCCATCTCCTTGCAAGCGCGGTGAATCCGCAGCGCGATTTCGCCGCGGTTGGCGATCAGGACCTTGGTGAACATGGCCGTCTCAGGCCCCGAGCAGGACGAGGGGTTCGCCGAACTCGACCGGCTGGGCGTCGCCGACCAGGACCTCCACCACGATGCCGTCACGAGGGGCCTGGATCGGGTTCATGGTCTTCATGGCTTCGATGATCAGCAGGGTCTGGCCCTTCTTGACCTTGTCGCCGACGGCGATGAAGGGCGGGGCTTCCGGCGAGGCCTGGAGGTAGACGGTGCCGACCATGGGCGACTTCACCTCTTCGCCTTGTTTGGCGACGATGGTGGCGGGGTCCGAAGGCATGGCGGCCGGCGCGGC
>CANMXH010000072.1 GCA_947501315.1 Caulobacteraceae bacterium
CGGCTCGCCTGCGGCGACGCGGAACTGCCATTCGACCAGATCGACGCCGGTGACCTCTTCGGTGACCGGGTGTTCGACCTGCAGCCGGGTGTTCATCTCCATGAACCAGATGCGGTCGGCCTTGAGGCCTTCGGAGGCGTCGGCGATGAATTCGATGGTGCCGGCACCCTCATAGTTCACCGCCTTCGCGGCCTTGATGGCGGCGTCGGTGACGGCCTTGCGGGTGGCGGCGTCCATGCCGGGGGCAGGGGCCTCCTCGATCACCTTCTGGTGGCGGCGCTGCAGTGAGCAGTCGCGCTCATACAGGTGGACGACGCTGCCGTGCGTATCCCCGAACACCTGCACCTCGATGTGGCGCGGGCGGGTGATGTATTTCTCGATCAGGACGCGGGGGTCGCCGAAGGAGGACTGGCCCTCGCGCCGGGCCGAGGCGAGGCCGTCGGCGAAATCTTCGGCGCGGTCGACCTTCTTCATCCCCTTGCCGCCGCCGCCGGCGACGGCCTTGATCAGGACCGGATAGCCTATGGCGTCGGCTTCCTTCTGCAGGCGGTCCGGAGACTGGTCCTCGCCGAGATAGCCGGGGGTGACGGGCACGCCGGCCGCGATCATCAGGGATTTGGCGGCGTCCTTCAGCCCCATGGCGCGGATGGCGGCGGGGGGCGGGCCGATCCAGACCAGGCCGGCGGCCATGACGGCCTCGGCGAAGTCGGCGTTCTCGGACAGGAAGCCATAGCCGGGATGGATGGCCTCGGCGCCCGTGGCCTTGGCGGCGGCCAGAACCTTCGTCGCGTCCAGATAGGATTCGCGTGCCGGGGCCGGGCCGATCAGGACGGCCTCATCGGCCTCGCGGACATGCAGGGCCTTCGCATCGGCCTCGGAATAGACGGCGATGGTCCGGATGCCCATGCGACGGGCGGTGCGGAACACACGACAGGCGATCTCGCCACGATTGGCGACCAGGACGGATTTGAACATGGGGTGTGTCTAGCTGGTCTGTGGTTGGCGGAGAAGATGTGGCGCATCCGGGCCCGGACCTGCCTTCCGCGAAGCGGGATCCGTTCGAAGGTGCTCCACAACGAACACAACGGGGCCACGACGGACACAACGGGACCGGTACTGGCGCTGCTCCCGTTGTGCCCTTTGTGAATTCGTCGTGCTCGTTGTGATGAACCTGCCGGCCGTCAAACGAAAGCCCGGCTTCGCCGGGAGGCCGCGACCTACTCCGCCCAGCGCGGCCTGCGCTTTTCGAGGAAGGCGTTGACCCCCTCCTGGCCCTCGGGCGAGACGCGGGCGCGGGCGATGCGTCTGGCGGTTTCTTCCATCAGGGCATGGTCGATGCTGTGGCCGGTGACATGGTTCACCAGTCGCTTGGCGTCGCCGACGGCACCGGGCGCGCAGGCCTTCATCCGGTCGGTGAAGCCGGCGATGAAGCCGTCGATCTGGTCGGCGCTGTCCAGCACCTGGTCGACAAGGCCGAACCCCTTGGCCGCCTCGGCGTCGAACAGGTCTGCGGTCATGAACAGGGCCCGCGCGGTGCGGGCCCCCACAGCCTCGATGACATAGGGGGCGATGGTCGCCGGGATCAGGCCCAGCTTGACCTCGGAGAAGGCGAATTTCGCGCCCTTGACCGCCACGGCCATGTCGCAGGCGGCGACAATGCCGGCCCCGCCGCCCATGGCCGCGCCCTCGACAATGGCGCAGGTCAGGGCCGGGATTTCGTGCAGGGCCTTGAGCATCTTCGCCAGACCCATGGCGTCGTCGCGGTTGTCGCTTTCGGACCAGCGGACGGCGTCGGCCATCCAGGCGAGGTCGGCCCCGGCGCTGAACGTCCCGCCGGCCCCGCGGATGAACACCACCCGCACATGGTCCGCGCCCTGCAGGGTCTCAAAGGCCTCATAGAGGGCGGCGATGGTCGGGGCGTCGAAGGCGTTGCGCCGGTCCGGGCGGTTGATGGTGATGAAGACCACGCCGTCGGCGGTGGAGTCGATCCGGACCAGATCGTCATTGGCATCGGGCGCCGGATCGGTCAGCAGCGGATGGGCGATCGCGTTGATACCGGCAGCCTCGGCCGGGGTGATGTCGAGGGCGTTCAGTTCGGCGTCGGTCGGCTGGCTCATGGCGGGTCCTCTTGAGGCGGTGAGTCTGTAACGCATCACCCGGCAAATCGCATTGCTCTGCCTCAAAGATCACGGTTGTCGTGAAGGGCGAGCGCGGCTTGTCACCCCGGATCACCGCTTCGCGGCGCCCGGGGTGACAAGGCGCTACATCCTGAACACGCCGAAGGTCGTCTCCGGGATCGGGGCGTTGAGGCTGGCCGAGATGGCCAGTCCCAGCACATCGCGGGTCTGCACCGGGTCGATTACGCCGTCGTCCCAGAGGCGGGCGGTGGCGTACCAGGGACTGCCCTCGTCCTCGTATTTCTGACGGATCGGGGCCTTGAAGGCCTCGGCCTGGTCCGGGGTCCAGCTGTCGGCGTCGCGGTGGACGGTGGCCAGAACGGCCGCGGCCTGCTCGCCGCCCATGACGCTGATCCGGCTGTTGGGCCAGGTGAACAGGAAGCGCGGGGCGAAGGCGCGGCCGCACATGCCGTAGTTGCCGGCCCCGAAGCTGCCGCCGATCAGGACGGTGAATTTGGGCACCTCGGCCGAGGAGACGGCGGTGACCAGCTTGGCCCCATTCTTCGCAATGCCCTCGGCCTCGTATTTTCCGCCGACCATGAAGCCGGAGATGTTCTGCAGGAAGACCAGCGGGATCTTCCGCTTGCAGGCCAGTTCGATGAAATGGGCACCCTTGAGCGCGCTTTCCGAGAACAGCACGCCGTTGTTGGCGAGGATGGCGACCGGATAGCCCCAGATGCGGGCGAAGCCGCAGACCAGGGTCGTGCCGTACAGGGCCTTGAACTCGTCGAACTCCGAGCCGTCGACCAGGCGGGCGATGACCTCGCGCACGTCATACGGGGCGCGGACATCGTCGGGGATGAGACCGTACAGTTCCTCGGCGTCGAAGGCGGGGGGGCGGGGTTCACGGACGTCCATCTCGACGGACTTCACCGTGTTCAGACTGTCGACAATGGTGCGGACGATCTCGAGTGCGTGCTCGTCGTTCCCGGCGACATAGTCGACGACGCCGGACTTGCGGCCGTGGGTCTCTGACCCGCCCAGCTCTTCGGCCGAGATGACCTCGCCCGTGGCGGCCTTCACCAGCGGCGGGCCGGCCAGGAAGATGGTGCCCTGGTTGCGGACGATGACGCTCTCGTCCGACATGGCCGGGACATAGGCACCGCCGGCGGTGCAGGAGCCCATGACACAGGCGATCTGGGGGATCGACTTCGCCGACATCCGCGCCTGATTGAAGAAGATGCGGCCGAAATGGTCGCGGTCGGGGAAGACCTCGGCCTGGTGGGGCAGGTTGGCACCGCCGGAATCGACCAGATAGACGCAGGGCAGGCGGTTCTGCTCGGCGATCTCCTGTGCGCGCAGGTGCTTCTTCACCGTCATGGGGAAATAGGCGCCGCCCTTCACCGTCGGGTCGTTGGCGACAATCATGACCTCGCGGCCCGAGACCCGGCCGATGCCGCAGATCATGCCGGCGCCGGGGGCCCCGTCGGGGTCTTTTGCATCGCCATACATGCCGTTGGCGGCCAGCTGGCCGATCTCCAGGAAGGGCGAGCCCGGGTCCAGCAGCCGTTCGACCCGGTCGCGGGGCAGCAGCTTGCCGCGCGAGACGTGACGGTCGCGGCTGGCGTCCGAGCCGCCGCGGGCCGCCTTTGCGACCTTGGCGTGGAGCTCGTCGCGGAGCGCCCGGTTGTGGGCGTCCAACGCCTTGAAGGCGGGGCTGTGCGGATCGATGGCAGACGTCAGCTTGGGCATGGCGCTGGTTTAGGGCGGTTCCGGCGAACGCTCCATACCAAAAGCTATCGTCATTCCGGGCGGAGGCTCGCGCAGCGAGCCGCAGACCCGGAACCCAGCGGCGCCGAAGCGCATCGAAGGCGATGGTTCGGCCAGGCAAGCTCCCGACAGGTTCGCGCTCTCGCGCGCCGCTGGGTTCCGGGTCTCCGCTGCGCTTCGCCCGGAATGACGATAGCCAAGAGGGGCATAGCGCTCCTTATGTCACCCGCTAGCAAATCCAGTTGACCCCGCGCCTTCGCCATGGCCTGTCCCGCCTCCGATGATCGGCTTCAACGTCCAGACCCGCGCCACCCTGAAAGACCTGCTGCATCTTGCGTGGCCGGTAGTGCTGGCGCGCATCGGCATCATGACCATGGGGCTGACCGATGTGATTGTGGTCGGCAATTTCTCGGGACTGGAACTGGCCTACAGCTCGCTGGCCCTCGCGCCGACGTCGATCATCATCACCACCGCAGTCGGCCTCATGATGGGGGTGCAGGTGATGACCGCCCGCCTGATCGGGGAGGGGCGGCGCGCCGAGGTCGGCGGAGTGCTGCGACGCGGCGTGACCTATGCGATGCAGCTGGGCTTCGCCTCGATGTTCGGCCTGATCCTGATCGGTCCCTGGGCGCTGCAGCATATGGGACTGGCTGACGGCCTGGCCGAGGGTGCCTCACCGGTACTGCTTGTCTTCGCTCTTTCGATGCCCGGCTATCTGGTCAGTGTGGCGGCGCAGTTCTTCCTCGAGGCGATGAACCGGCCGCGCGCCGGCATGTGGGCCATGTGGATCGCCAACGGCGTCAACCTGGCGCTCAATCTGCTGCTGGTACCCGACCTGCTCGGCATCGGCCTTGACGGAGCCATCGCCTCGGCCTGGGCGACCCTGTTCGCCCGAACCTCTCTGGCAGTGTTCCTGATCATCTACATTCTGCGCCTGCCCGAGGCGCGGGCGCTGGGCATCTTTAACCGTCCGAAGCGTGACCTCCCCGCCGAGCGCGAGCAACGCAAGATCGGCTACGGGGCCGGCAGTTCCTACTTCATCGAGGTCGGGGCGTTTGCCGCCATGACCTTCATCGCCGGCCGGCTGGGGGCCATCGAAACCTCGGCCTGGGCGATCGTGCTCAATGTCACCGCCATGGTCTTCATGCTGCCGATGGGGCTGGCCTCGGCGACGGCGGTGCTGGTCGGGCGCGCCCATGGGGCCGGTGACGGGCGCGGCGTGCTGAGAGCGGGACTGGTCGGGATCGGGGTGGTGACGGCCCTGACCCTGATGGTGGCTCTGTTTGTCTGGCCAGGTGCGCCCCTGATCGCCAGTGCCTATAACCGGGATCCGGCCTTGCTGGCTGTGGTGGTCCCGGCCCTGGTTCTGACGACCCTGTTCTTCGTGGCCGACGGCATTCAGGTCGTTTCGGCCTCGGCCAACCGCGCTGCGGGTGACGTCTGGTGGCCGACGATCATGCATTTCGTCAGCTATACGGCGATCATGATGCCGCTGGGCTGGTGGTGGGCGCATGAGATCGGCGTCAACGGCCTGGTCTGGGCCGTGATCGTGGCCAGTCTGGTATCGTCCGTGCTGCTGACCGGGCGGTTCGTGAGGGTGGCGCGGCGGCTGGGAAGTGGCGAGTGGCGAGCGGCGAGTGGCGAGTAGCGAGTAGGTTCGCCGCCGCGTTCCATATTCGACTTTCAGTCACTGGAGTGTTGCGATAGCCGGCAACCGTCGCCACTAACTCTCGCCACTCGCCACTCGCCACTCGCCACTCGCCACTCGCCACTCGCCACCCGGACACCCATGCCCCGCATCCTCATCACCTCGGCCCTGCCGTACATCAACGGCATCAAGCATCTGGGCAATCTGGCCGGGTCGATGCTGCCGGCGGATGTCTATGCGCGGTTCAAGCGGGCGCAGGGGCATGAGGTGCTCTACATCTGCGCCACGGACGAACACGGCACACCGGCCGAGCTGGCCGCTGCGGCCGCGGGTCAGGACGTGCGCACCTATTGCGACGAACAGCATGAGGTCCAGAAGGCGGCGGGTCAGGCCTTTGGCCTGAGCTACGACTGGTTCGGCCGGTCGTCGAACGCGCCCAACCACCGGCTGACCCAACATTTCGCCGATGTGCTGGAGAAGAACGGCCTGATCGAGGAGCGGGTCGACCGGATGATCTATTCCGTCGACGACGCCCGCTTCCTGCCCGACCGCTATGTCGAGGGCACCTGCCCGCATTGCGGCCATGTCGGTGCGCGGGGCGACCAGTGCGACAACTGCGGGCGGCTGCTGGACCCGACCGACCTGATCGATCCGTATTCGGCAGTGTCGGGCTCGCGCAATCTCGAGGTCCGGGACACGCGCCACCTGTATCTGCTGCAGACGAAGCTGGCCGACCGGATCCGGTCATGGATCAACGCGAAGACCGACTGGCAGACCCTGGCCCGGTCGATCGCGCTGAAGCATCTCGACGAGGGGCTGATCGACCGGGGTATCACCCGCGACCTGAAATGGGGCGTGCCGGTGGTGGGTCCCGACGGCGGCCCGCGTCCCGGCATGGAGGGAAAGGTCTTCTATGTCTGGTTCGACGCCCCGATTGAATACATCGGCGCGACCGAGGAATGGGCGGATGCGACCGGGACCACCTGGCGCAACTGGTGGCGGACGGACGAGGGGGCGGACGATGTCCGCTACGTCCAGTTCATGGGCAAGGACAATGTCGCCTTCCACACCGTCAGCTTCCCTGCGACGATCCTTGGCTCGGGCGAGCCCTGGAAGACGGTCGATACGCTGAAGGCCTTCAACTGGCTGAACTGGTACGGCGGGAAATTCTCGACCAGCCAGAAGCGCGGCGTCTTCATGGATCAGGCGCTGGAGCTGCTGCCCGCCGACTACTGGCGCTGGCACCTGACGGCCTATGGGCCCGAGCATTCCGACGCGGCCTTCACCTGGGAGCAGTTCCAGTCGACGACCAACAAGGACCTGGCCGATGTGCTGGGCAATTTCGTCAATCGCATCGTGAAGTTCGCAGAGAGCAAATTCGACGGCGTCGTGCCGGACGCGGGCGAGCCCGGTCCGCTGGAGGCGAAGCTGGAGGCCGATCTGCGCGCCGGCATCGCCGAAGCGACGGCGCAGTTCGAGGCCACGGAGTTCCGCAAGGCCGCCGTGGCGTTGCGGGCCCTCTGGGTGCTGGGCAATGAATATCTGCAGGAAGCCGCGCCGTGGACGGCCTTCAAGACCGATGTCGATCGGTCGGCCGTCGGGGTGCGAACCGGCCTGAACCTTGTCGCCCTCTTCGCCCGTCTGGCCGCGCCGGTGATGCCGCATTCGGCGGTGAAGATCGGTGCGGCGGTGGGAGCCACGGACCTGAGCTGGCCGACGGCGGACGAACCTCTGCTTGACGCCCTTCCGCGCGGTCAGACCGTTGCGGCGGCCGGTGTGCTGTTCAGCAAGATTGAGGACACGCAGGTGGCCGAGTGGTCCGAACGCTTTGGCGGCGCGGACGCCTGACCATGGATCGGTCGGCCGCCCTCGTCAGGCTGCTGGCCGGGGATCAGGCCGAGGATCGCGCGGTGCTGGCGGGTGAGCCCGCCTGGGTCGCCCTGCGAGCCCGGGACCGGGTCCGTCGCGAAGCGGTTAAGGCCTTGTTGGCGGATGGCTGGCCCGAGGATGCAGACGGCCTCCATGCCGCCGCCTGGGTCCTGAACCACGGCGATCTGTCGGAGGAGGCGGCCCTTGGCAGCCGTCTGGCCGCCCGTGCAGCGGCACTCGGCCACGCCGGCGCGCGCTGGCTGGCGGCGGCTGCGCTGGACCGGTCGCTGATGTATGCCGGCCTGCCCCAGAAATACGGCACCAACATCGTCCCGGACGGGGTCGGCTGGCGGCTGTGGGACGTCGATCCGGCGACCACGGATGCCGAGCGTCTGGCCAACGATGTGCCGACCCTTGTCGAGATGCAGGCCCGGGCGGCGGCGATCACCACGCCGCAGCCGGACACGGCCGGCGCGCCGGAATGGCTCAGGTCGGCGATGCGCCGCCGGGGGACGCTGCCGCCGGAGTGACCGTCACCGGTGGCGGTGCCTCAGCGGCAGGTCCGGCGGGCAGACCCTTGAGGAATTTGGCCTTCTCCTTGTCGCTGATATCGAGGAAGGCCGGGGCCGAGGCGTTGAAGGCGTCCATCCGGTCGGTCCGCACGATCACCGACCGCGCGCCGTCCCAGATCATGTGCACGGCGACATAGAGGACGATCACCAGGCCGACGTAGCCGATCCAGCGGTGCTTGGTCAGCAGCTTGGCGATGAAGGTCGCGGCCACACCCATCAGGGCGATGGACAGGACCAGGCCGAAGACCATGATCCACGGGTGTTCATGCGCGGCGCCGGCCACGGCCAGGACGTTGTCCAGCGACATGGTGACGTCGGCGATCATGATCTGGATCAGGGCGGCGGCGAAGGTCTTGCGCGGGATGCCGAGGGCCTCGGGTGGCGGGCCTCCGCCGTGGTGGGCGGACAGGGCGGTCTCCAGCTCGGCCTCGGCCTCGGCCTGGTCGTGGGTCTTCTGCTCCTGCAGTTCGCGCCACATCTTCCAGCAGACCCACAACAGCAGGACGCCGCCGGCGAGCAGCAGGCCGATGATGGCCAGCAGCTGCACGGTGATCAGGGCAAAGCCGATGCGCAGGATGACGGCCGCGGCCAGGCCGATCAGGATGGCCTTCTTGCGCTGCTCGGGGGCGAGGGCGGCCGCCGCGAGGCCGACGGCCACGGCATTGTCGCCGGCCAGCACCAGATCGATCATCAGCACCTGGCCGAGGGCCGCAGCCTGGCTGGCGAATTCGGGAGACGAAAGAAATTCCATGGCGCGCGTCTAGGGCAGGGGGTGGGGCGGGATCAAGCGGTGATCGATCGAACGGTCAGGATGACTGTTTGCGGTGGGCTTCGTAAAGCGCCACGGCGGCGGCGTTGGAGACGTTCAGGCTTTCGAATCCGCCGGGCATCGGAATCTTCGCCAGCACGTCGCAATGCTCCGCTACCAGCCGGCGAATGCCGTCGCCTTCCGAGCCCATGACCAGGACGGTCGGGCGGTCGTCGAGCGCCTGTTCCAGCGTCAGCTCGGCCGAGCCGTCGAGACCGACCGCACGCCAGCCCATGTCAGCGAGGGTTTCAAGCGCCCGGCTGAGATTGGTTACGCGGGCGCAGGGCAGGCGTTCGGTGGCCCCGGCCGAGGCCTTGGCCAGGGCTCCGGCGAGGGCAGGGGAGTGGCGGTCCTGCACGACGATGCCTTTCGCCCCGAAGGCCAGGGCCGAGCGGAAGATGGCCCCGACGTTCTGGGGATCGGTCAGCTGGTCCAGCATGACGATGACGCCGCCGTCCCCGGCGATGTCCGCCAGTGCCACGCCTTCCAGCGGCTGGACCTTGAAGGCCAGACCCTGATGCACCGCGCCGGGCGGCAGCATCCGGTCCAGGGCCTGGGCCTCGATGATCTCGATCCTGTGGCCGTTGGCCAGTCTGTCCCGCTCAAGCTCGGCAGCGCGATCGGCGGTCGCCAGAAGGCGCCCCATCCCCTTGCGGGCCGGATTGGCGAGGGCGGCGATGACGGGATGGCGGCCCCAGACGAAATTGTCGGCGTCTGCCTTGGCGCGCGAGGGACGCGGGGCGGAGTCAGAAAAGGCTTTCGGCTTGGGATTGGGGTTCCAGCCGCCGCGGTCGGGACCGCCACCGGAAGGCACCTTGGCACCGGCTCCGGGAGAGCTGGAACGGGCCGCGGACCGGTCGCCGAAGACCGGCTTTTTGCCCGATTTCCGGTCGTTGCGTTCTGGATTTCTCGACACTATAAGACGCCCTCCGATTTGGAGCCCAGAGGGCTTTCGGGTCTGGCGCCCCTCCTAAACCAGGCGACGCGGGACACCGAGAGCTTTTGTTGTTTCGACGACCGAAAGGTCGCCGGCGCATCGGTCCGACGGTTCGAAAACGCGCTGGGGGAATGTCCCGAGTGGCAAAGGGGGGGGACTGTAAATCCCCTGCGTAAGCTTCGCAGGTTCGAGTCCTGCTTCCCCCACCACGCGGTTTCGAAACGACGGTCCGGACCCCATATCGGGTCGGCGGTCGAAGGCTTTCAGGCCCGAGGCCGTCTCCGTGCGGGTATAGTACAATGGTAGTACAGCAGCCTTCCAAGCTGAATATGTCGGTTCGATTCCGTCTACCCGCTCCAGAATTTCGATGATCCACCCGCCCCCTTCCGGGCCACAGGAGTTTTGGCCATGGCCAAGGAAAAGTTCGAACGTAACAAGCCGCACTGCAACATCGGCACGATTGGTCACGTTGACCACGGCAAGACGACGCTGACGGCGGCGATCACGATGGTGCTGGCCAAGGCGAGCGGCGGCAAGGCGATGAACTACGCCGACATTGACGCGGCGCCGGAAGAGAAGGCGCGCGGGATCACGATCAACACGGCGCACGTGGAATATGAGACGGCTGCCCGTCACTACGCCCACGTCGACTGCCCGGGCCACGCCGACTATGTGAAGAACATGATCACGGGCGCGGCGCAGATGGACGGCGCGATCCTGGTGGTGTCGGCCGCTTACGGCCCGATGCCGCAGACGCGCGAGCACATCCTGCTGGCCCGTCAGGTCGGCGTGCCGGCGCTGGTGGTTTACCTGAACAAGGTTGACCTGGTGGACGACGCCGAGCTGCTGGAACTGGTCGAGATGGAGGTGCGCGAGCTGCTGTCCAGCTACCAGTTCCCGGGCGACGACATTCCGATCACGGCGGGTTCGGCCAA
>CANMXH010000073.1 GCA_947501315.1 Caulobacteraceae bacterium
GTCCGGGAATCTGGAACGGCAGGTGGCGTCCTTATAGCGGGCCTTGCGCCGCGCTCAAGACGCCGGGTTCAAATCGCGGTCAGTTGAGCGCGGCGAGAATGTCGCGGGTCAAGGCGATGTGGTCGAACCGCTTCCCGGCCGGGTCCTCGCCCCGGCGTACGATGACGATATTCCGGCTCGGCACGATGATCACATACTGGCCGCGATTGCCGTTGGCCGAGATGGCATCAGCCGGAATGCCCTCCGACTTGTCGAACAGCCAGAAGGTCGCCCCATAGCCCTGCTCGCCCGTCGGCTGCGGCCCCGACGGCCGCGAGACATAGTCCCTCCACCCCTCAGGCAGGATGCGCTCACCCTCGACCACACCATCGTTCAGATACAGCCGGCCGAACCGGGCCAGATCCCGCGCCGTGGTCCAGACCTGACTGGACAGCATGTAGTTGCCGCGCCAGTCGGTCTCGGCCCAGGTGTCATACATGCCCAGCCGCCGGAACAGCTCGGCGGGCGGATGCCGCTCGAACGTCGGCGCGATCGCCATCACCGCCAGCAGGGTGTCATTGTTGGCATAGCGGTAACGCGTCCCCGGCGCGGCGATCAGCGGCCAGGTCGGGGCCTGCTCGTCGATCCCCACACCCCCGAAATACAGGGCGTCCGTCCGGTTGCCGGCCATATCGCTGGTCAGGCCCGAGGCCATCCGCATCAACTGGTCGAGGGTGATCGCCACGCGCGGATCACCGGGACGGCTCCAGTCGGCGATGGCCGCGGGGGCGTTCACATCCGCCTCGCCGCGCTGCACCGCCGCGCCGATGATCGTCCCCGCCAGCGACTTGCCCACCGACCAGGTGCGCTGGGGCGTGTCGATGCCGAAACCCTCGGCATAGTCCTCCGCAATGATCCGGTCCGCCTGCAGCACCAGCACGGCGGTGGTGTTCAAACCCTCGCCATACCGCCCCAAGAACGCGCCCTCGACGGCTTCGTTCAGCAGGACCGCATTGCCGTCAGGCGCGGCGGTGGCCAAGGGTGCGTTCACCCGCACACCGGGCGGGAACATCCCGGGGCTCTCGCCCGACCAGCCGACCGGCATGATGACGCAGCCCCGGCCGGGCCAGAACAGCGCGACCCGGGGCGGCATGGCCTCATCCCAGGCCACGGACACCTGTTCCTGGCCGACCTCGACCGGCAGCTCGCGCACCAGCCCATCCAGTTCCGGATAGACCCCGACCAGCTCATTGGCCTCGACGCTCGCCAGCGTACGGGCACCACCCGCCGCCTCGGCCGTCTTCAGGGCGCTGCAGACCGTCAGCGCCTTGTAGCCCGCGGCCATGGCGCGGACGGCGGGCGATGGTGCCGGCGCAGGGGTCTGGGCGTGGGCGGACAGCGAAAAGGCGGTGAGAGCCGCCGCAAGGATCAGGATGCGCATGGTGGAACGCTCGCGCGTGGCGGACGGCCCGTCAACGCCGGTCTTCAGACCACCGCCTCGAACTGGTCGATCAGACCTTCCAGCCGCTTCGTCCCGATCGTCCAGAAGGCCGGGTCCCGCGGGTTCAGCCCGAACGGCACCAGCGCCTCGACGTATCCCTTCGACCCGCCACCCGCGAGCAGTTCCCGATACAGCGGCGTGAACCCCGCCGGGTCCTTCGCCCGCGTTTCCATCAGGGCCGCCACCAGCAGGTCACCGAAGGCATAGGCATAGACGTAGAAGGGCGAGTGGACGAAATGGCTGACATAGCTCCACCAGTGCTCATAGCCGGGGTTGAGCGTGATCGCCGGGCCCAGCGAGGCCGTCATCTCCTCGAGAAACAGCTCGCCGATCCGCTCGACCGCCAGCTCGCCCTTCGCCCGCTCATCGTGGAAGCGGGTCTCGAACCGATGGAAGGCGATCTGCCGGACCACAGTGTTCAGCCCGTCCTCGATCCGTCCGGCCAGCAGGCCGCGCTGCTCCGCCTTCGGGGCCGTCTTCAGCAACCGGTCGAAGGTCAGACCCTCGGCGAAGATCGAGGCCGTCTCGGCCAGGGTCAGGGGCGTATCGGCCAGCAGGCTCCCCTGCCCCGCCGCCAACGTCTGATGCACCCCATGCCCCAGCTCATGCGCCAGGGTCAGCACATCGCGCCGCTCGCCCATCCAGTTCAGGAAGACATAGGGGTGCCGGTCCGAGGTCACTGGATGGGCATAGGCCCCCGACTGTTTGCCTGGCCGCGCCTTGCCGTCGATCCAGGGCCTGTCGAAGAAGCCGCCGGCCCGGTCCGCGAACTCCGGCCCCAGATCGGCGAAACTCTCCAGCACCAGCTGTTTGCCCGCCGCCCAGTCATAGCCGCGCGGCGCGCTGGTCTCGATCGGCGCGTTGCGGTCCCACTGGTCCAGCTTCGCCTTGCCCATGGCCCGGGCCTTGAGCGCGTAATAGCGGTGCGACAGCCGGGGATAGGCGGCGGCCACGGCCTCGGCCATGGCATCGACCGACTCGCCGTCGACCTCATTGGACAGGTGCCGCGCATCCGCCGGGCGTTTGAAGCCCCGCCACTTGTCTTCCAGAGCCTTGTCGGCGGCGACCGTGTTCAACACCAGCGCCATGGTCTGGGTCCGCGCTGCCAGCGCCTCGTTCAGCCCCTCGGCCGCCGCCTTGCGCCGCGCCGCCTTGGGATCCGAAAGCTGGTTCAGCGCCTCTGACAGGGTCAGATCGTCCTTGCCGGCCTTGACCCGCATCGCCGCCAGCGTCTCGTCGAACAGGCGCGGCCACTGGGCGCTGATCGGGCCACGCTCGGCCAGGAAGGTCTCCAGCTCACTGGAAAGCTCGTGCGGCTTCATCGCCCGGACGCGCCGCAGCCAGGGCCGCCAGCGCGCCGCCGCCGGACAGGCGACCAGAGCGGCCTCGATCTCGGCCTCCTCCAGCTGGTTCACCTCCAGCGTCACCCAGACCGTGGGCGTGGCAATAGCCGTCAGCTTCTCCCGGACCGTCGCCTCAAAACCCTGGGCGGCGGCGTCGTTGCGGTCGGTCGAGGCGGCCAGAAAGGCATAGGCGCCCAGCCCCCCGAGGACGTCGGACGCCTGTTCGTACAGGCTCACCGCCCGGTCCAGCCGTTCGCCCAGCACCGCCGGCTCGGCCCGCGCCGCGACCAGCCGGCCCTGCAGGCCGTTCAGCTCATCGACCATGCCGCGCGTGCGTTCGAGATCGGCCTCGATCCGGGCGTCCTCGCGCGAACCATAGAGATCCGTCAGGTCCCAGACGGGGGCGTCGAACGGATCGGTGGGGGTCTTGAAGGGTGCGTTCATGTCAGCCCTTTTGGGGATGACCGCCCCCCGGCGCAACCGCCTGCAGACATCCGGCCGCGCCCCGTGAGCGCCTATTTGCTGCTGACGGTGCCCGTCGGCACCAGACCTGCGCCTTCACGCATGCCCTCCAGCATCTGCCGCTGCTCCTCGGGTGAGCAGCCGTAGTGCTGGCACATCCGGCTGGCCATTTTTTCGAGCAACTGCGGCACGACGCTCATCACGGCGCGGTCGGCCTCCGGCATGACCGCGATCGACTTCTCGGCGATCGAACGTCCCAAGGGGGTGCCATAGAAGGTGACCAGGGCGGTCAGTTCTTCCTCGGTGAAGGTGGTTGAATAGACCGGGACCATCTCCGTGATCATCTGCGGCACGAGGTCCGCCGTCAGTTCGGCGGTCAGGTTCAGGATCATGCGCCGGTCCTCTTCCGGCAGCGCCTGCATATCGCTGTCGTTCTCGAACTCGGTACCCAGCATCTGGCGAACCACACCCTCGAACTGGTCGGTCATGATCAGGTTCAGATACTGTCGCGCAAGCTCGCTGCTCCGGGCAGACGGCGCGGCCGTGGTCTGCTCGCTCGACCGGGCGGAAACCGGCGCGGCCGGCAAGGTCGTGGCAGCCAGCGCTGCGGCCAGACAGACAATCATCAGACGCATGTTCAATCCCCCGTTGGTTCATGATCACGCGGCCGTGCTTCCGGGACAACCCCTGATCAGGGGCGCCAGGCGCGAATGATCCCGGCCAGGTCCGGCTCACTGACGCAGGCAGCCGCCTGCTCGACCGTCATCCAGGCCCGGTCGCGCTCGGCCTGCTCCTGCCAGACCGGATGCTCGACCCGCACCTCCAGCGCGTGCAGCGCGACCACGCACCAGCGCGGTGCCCGACGCTTCAGCACCTTGAGGTAGCGAAAAGAGCCGATCGGAGCCTCGGTGATCACCCCCTCGACTCCCGCCTCTTCCAGCGCCTCCTGGGCGGCGGACCAGGCGTCGGTCCTCCCGGCGATCCGTCCACCCTTGGGCGTGACCCAGCGACGGGTCTCGCGCGAGGTGACCAACAGGATCTCGATCCCGCCCGCACACCGCCGCCACGGCAGGGCGGCGACCTGGCGGCGCTCGGCCGGCGGGGTGCGGATCGACGGACTCATCATCGCAGGAACCGTCCGTTATCGGAGCAAGTCTTGCAAACGAAAACGGCGGCGGAGATCGCTCTCCGCCGCCGCAGTCTTCAAACTGTCAGGCCGATCAGGCGTTCAGCGACGCCGGGTCGATCTTGAAACCCGGTCCCATGGTCGAGGACAGGGTGATGCGCTTGACATAGGTGCCCTTGGCGCCGGCCGGACGGGCCTTCTGCAGGGCGTCCACATAGGCCTTCACGTTGGCTTCGAGGGCTTCCTGGGTGAAGGAGGCCTTGCCGATGCCGCCGTGGGCGATACCGGCCTTCTCGACGCGGAACTCGACCGCACCGCCCTTGGCGTCCTTGACGGCCTGGGCGACGTTCGGGGTCACGGTGCCGACCTTGGGGTTGGGCATCAGGCCGCGCGGGCCCAGCACCTTACCCAGACGACCGACCAAGGCCATCATGTCCGGGGACGCGATGACGCGGTCGAAGTCCATGAAGCCGCCGTTGATCTTCTCGTACAGATCCTCGGCACCCACGATGTCGGCGCCGGCAGCCAGGGCTTCAGCCGCCTTGGCGTCCTTGGCGAAGACGGCGACGCGAACGTCACGGCCCGTGCCCGACGGCAGGTTAACCACGCCGCGGACCTGCTGGTCAGCGTGACGCGGATCGACGCCCAGGTTGACGGCGATCTCGATCGACTCGTCGAATTTGGCGGTGGCGTTGGTCTTGACCGCGGCGATGGCGTCGTTGAACGCCATCAGGGCGAGGGTGTCGCCGGTCCGGGCCTTGGTGCGCTTGGTTTGCTTGGCCATGTGCTTAGCCCTCCACGACGTTGAGGCCCATGGCGCGAGCCGAGCCTTCGATGATCTTGGTCGCGGCGTCCAGGTCGTTCGCGTTCAGATCCTTCATCTTCTTCTCGGCGATCTCGCGCAGCTGGCCGCGCGTGATCTTGCCGGCCACTTCGCGGCCCGTCATCTTCGAGCCCGAGGTGATCCCTGCGGCCTGTTTGATGAAGTGGGTCGCGGGCGGGGTCTTGGTGACGAAGGTGAAGCTCTTGTCCTGATAGACCGTGATCACGGTCGGCAGGGGCGTGCCTTTGACTTCCTTCTCGGTGCGGGCGTTGAACTCCTTGACGAAGCCCATGATGTTGACGCCGCGCTGGCCGAGGGCCGGCCCGATCGGGGGGGAAGGCGTGGCGGAACCCGCCGGCACCTGCAGTTTGATATAGCCCAGAATCTTCTTGGCCATTGGTCTCTCCTTACAATGGCCCTGAACTCAATCAGGGCCGGTGAGCCGTGGTCTGGCATGGCTGCCTCCCACGGATTTATGCGGGCGAACCCGCACCGCCCCTCAGAGCGAGGCGCGCGTGTAGCGTGAACTCGGGCAAAAGACAATGCTCTCTCCCTCCCTCACTGAGGGAGGGTGGCCGAGCGAAGCGAAGCCGGGTGGGGGCGGTTCGGCGAGGCGAGCACGGCCTGAGTCCGTATCACCCTGCCCTCCCCACCCCGTCGAGGCTGCGCCTCGACGACCCTCCCCCAAGGGGGAGGGAGAAGATCAGCCCGCGTTCTTCTCGACCTGATTGTATTCCAGATCGACCGGGGTCGGGCGGCCGAAGATGGACACGGCCACGCGAAGGCGGGCGTTGTCCTCGTCGACGCTCTCGACCTGGCCTTCGAAGCTGGCGAAAGGTCCGTCGATGACCTTGACGGTCTCGCCGATGTCGAAGCGGATGGTAGGCTTCGGACGTTCGACGCCCTCCTCCACCTGACCGATGATGTTCTGGACCTCGCGCTCCGAGACCGGCAGCGGCTTGGTGCCGCCCGCGGCGCCCAGGAAGCCCGTGACCTTCGGCGTGTTCTTGACCAGGTGATAGGCGTCGTCGGTCATCTCCATCTTCACCAGCACATAGCCGGGGAAGAATTTGCGCTCGGAGTTGACCTTCCGGCCGCGGCGGATCTCGACCACGTCCTCGGTTGGCACCAGGATTTCAGAGAAACAGTCCTCGAGGCCCTGCTGGCGCGCCTGATCCGTCAGGTGCTGGGCGACCTTCTTCTCGAAATTCGAATAGGCGTGGACGATGTACCATTTGTGCCGGGGATTGGCGGCAGGCTTGGCGGGGGCTGCATCGGTCATGGGGCGTGTTTCCTACTGGCCGATCGCGAGGATGAAGCGCGAGGCCAAAGACAGACCGGCGTCGACCACGAAGAAGAAGATCGCGGCGATCACGACCATGATCAGAACCATCACCGAGGTGATCCAGGTTTCCTTGCGGCTCGGCCAGACGATCTTGCGCCCCTCGGCGCGGACCTGGCTGATGAACTGCGGGATAGAGGTGCGCTTCTTCGGCGCGGCCGTTTCGGCCGCCACGGCGTTCCCGGCAATCGCCGGCTGGACGGGCTGGGTACGGCGCCCCGAGGGGCTCTTGGCCTTGGCCATGGTCTTCTGGTCTCGTTTCAACGTGCTGACGGTGCAGATGGGGACCCGCGCCGTCAGGGAAAAGTGGCAGGAGTGGAGGGACTCGAACCCACGACCCTCGGTTTTGGAGACCGATGCTCTACCAGCTGAGCTACACTCCTAGGTTCCGGACAAAGCTGAAAAGCGCCGTGGGCTTGCCCTCGGCGCTTCGCGCTTCGCCAGATTGGCGGCTATGCCCCAGTGCGACCGGTATTTCAAGCATCGCTTTCAGCAAGACGGCGCATGGAGGTTTTGTTCACCCCGCTCCGCGACGCTTTGTTCATCGGTTTTTGTGACAATCCCGTCGAGCGCTTGTCTCCGACAAACCAAGGACATGGCGATGATCACGGCCCATCAATCTTTCCGCACGGCGGCACGGCTGCTGTCCTGCGCGCGTGGCAACGTGGCCCTCATGTTTGCGCTCATGGCGCTTCCCCTTGCGGTGATGGCCGGCTTCGGGGTCGACCTGTGGCGGCAGAACACGGCTGTGACATCCGCACAGAGCGCCCTCGACGCCGCGGTCCTCGCTGCTGCTGCGACCGATCTGGAGGATGAAGACGCGCTCACGACAGTCGTCTCGGGCTACCTGGCCGCCAATCTGCGCCACGGCGAACTGAGCACAGACTATACCCTCGAAGTCCGCTTTCTGGACGAGAGGCGGATCGAGGGCGTGCTGGAGGGGGTCACTCCCACCTTCTTTGCCGGCCTGCTCGGCTTGGAGTACCTGCCCGTCAACGTTGAAGCTACGGCGACGCGCGGCTCGGATGACCTGATCGAGGTGGCCCTGGTACTGGACAATACCTGGTCGATGTCTGCCTCTGATGGCGGAACGACCCGGATCGCCGGCCTCAGGACCGCTGCAAGAGACCTGGTGAATGAGATCATGGTCAGCGAGGAGGGTCAGGTCCGTATCGGGATTGTCCCCTATGCCGACTATGTCAATGTCGGGACCGGCAACCGCTCGGAGTCCTGGCTGAACGTCCCCGCCGACTATTCGACCACCTCGACCCCCTCCCCCCGACGCTGTAACCAGGTTCCGGTCACGACCACGACCTGCACCGGCGGCGTGCGCGGAACCTGCACCCGCCATGTGGACGGGGTCCCCGAGAACTACGGCTGCTGGACCACGCCCCAGCGCTGCACCACCACACCGGTCGTGCCGGCCCGGACACAGGAGAGCTGCAGTGGCGGCGGTTCGCCGTCAACGACCCACTATCGCTGGTTCGGCTGCGTACGGTCGAGGAATGTCGGCGACCTGAGGCTGCACGATAAGAAGCCCGACACCCGCTACAATGTGCTGATGCAGACCTCCCAGACATGTCTGAATCCAATCCTGCCGCTGTCAGAGACCAAGGCCACGGTCCTGTCACGGATCAACGGCCTGGTCGTGAACATCGGTGGCTACCGGCCCGAAACCCATATCCCGTCCGGAATGGTCTGGGGCATCAACGCCCTGTCACCCGGCGCGCCCTTCACCGAGGGCCGGGCCTATGGTCGCAATGTGCGCAAGATTATCGTCCTGATGACCGACGGCGAGAATACCCTGCGCTACCAGCCGACGGACGGCACCCATATCGCGCCGAACGCCGCAACGCGCGCCGCCGAGCTGGCCGCGACGAATACCGACCTCGTTAGCCTGTGCACCTATGCCAAGAGCCAGAACATGGAGATCTACACCGTCGGGCTCGGCGTCGGCTCGGTCACGGCGGTGAACATGCTGCGCAGCTGTGCCACCAGCGCGGCTCACGCCCACAACGCTGCCGATACCTCCGCCCTGATCGCCGCCTTCCAACGAATCGCGCGCTCGATCAACGCCGTCCGGCTGGCCGAATAGGTCAGTCGCGCGAGGCGTCGATCGCGGCGGGCCCTGCGGCCCCGATCACCTGGCGGAACAGCAACTTGTCGATACGGCGGTCGTCCATGTCGATGATCTCGACCTCGAACCGGCCCAGCTGCAGGATCTCGCCCTCGCCGGGTACCCGCGACAGCTGATGCAGCACCAGACCGGCAACGGTATGGAACCCGTCAGCCTCGCCGAAATCCTCTCCAAGGGCATCCGCCAGCTCGTCGATATCGGTCTGGCCGTCGACCAGCCAGCTGCCGTCCTCACGCAGGCGCACATTGACCTCGGCGTCGTCGTGACCCTCATCGAAATCGCCGGCGATCATCTCCAGAAGGTCAGTGGCCGTGACCACGCCCTCGAAGGCTCCGAACTCATCGACCAGAAAGGCCATATGGACCTTGGAGGCCTTCATGATCTCCAGGGCCTTCAGCACCGAGGTCGACTGCGGGATGAAGGCCGGGGTCTGGATGTGCTTCTCGACATTGAACTCGCCATTATCCAGCAGACTGTCGAGCAGGTCCTTCTTGTGGATCACACCCAGGGGGTTATCGACGTCGTTCTCGCGGGCCACCACGATGCGCGAATAGGGGCAGGTGCGGATCTCCTTGCGCAGGATTTCGTCGGAATCGTCCAGGGCGATCCAGAACACCTCATGCCGGGGCGTCATCGCGACGCGGATCGGGCGGTCGCCCAGACGCAGGATCTCTTCGATCATGGTCTGCTCTTCGGGCTCGATCAGGCCCGACGCCGTGCCCTCGGCGATCATCGTCTCGACCTCTTCCTGGGTCACGTCGGAGCCGTCGCGATCCCGCACATTCATCAGCTTCAGAATGGCCGAGGTCGAGGCGGTCAGGATCAGGACGAAGGGCTTCAGCACAATCGCCACGGTCGAGATCGGGGCCGCCATCCGGGATGCAATCGTCTCCGGGAAGATCAGCGCCAGCCGCTTGGGTACCAGTTCGCCCACGATCACCGACACATAGGTGATGAAGACGATGACCAGCACGGTCGAGAATATCCCGGTATAGGCGGCCAGGGCGGGGAAGGCCCCTTCCAGGATCAGGTTCAGCTCACCGGCGATGGCCGCCTGGCCATAGGCACCGGCGGCGATCCCGATCAGGGTGATGCCGACCTGCACGGCAGACAGGAAATGGGTCGGCTCCTCGGCCAGTTTGAGCGCAGCCCGCGCCCCCTTGTCGCCGCGCTCGGCCCGCGCCTGCAGTTTGGACTTCCGGGACGAGACGACCGCCAGCTCGGTCATGGCGAACAGGCCGTTGAGCACCACGAGGGCCAGAACAACGGCGATGGCGAAGGCTAACATCTAGGGGGGTCGGAACCGGCGCGGCGCAACATTCGGCGTCCGCAGGCTCCATGATAGGGGTATTTGGTCCCCACCGCCACGGTTTCCTTGGCGGTCAGTGCGTACGGCCGGCCTCCACGCCGCCATAGGCGCCCCGCGAAGCCGTGTCGGGCAGGACCGCACAGGCCGACACACCGAGGAAGGTGCCGATGAACAGGCCGATACGAAGTGCGCGTCGCATGGTGACGGGGTCCCTGACGTCCAGACCGCGAACCTAGCCGCCGTCCGTCAGCGCCCCGCAAGCCGGTTCACCGGAGCGGGATGGCTTAACCCTGCTTCTCGCCCGTCAAGCGATGCCCCGGGCACCCGCACAGCAAAACGGCCCCCGGGGTTTCCCCGGGGGCCGCTCTGTTTGTTTGGCCTGTGCTCGCCTCGCGGAGGCTCGCGGCTTGAGGCCGCGCTCAGGAAGCGAGCGGGCGTCAGCGCACCGGTTTGCTTACTCGGTGATCTTCGACACCACGCCGGCGCCGACGGTGCGGCCGCCTTCGCGGATGGCGAAGCGCAGGCCCTGGTCCATGGCGATCGGGGTGATCAGCTCGACGTTCAGCTCGGCATTGTCGCCGGGCATGATCATCTCGACAC
>CANMXH010000074.1 GCA_947501315.1 Caulobacteraceae bacterium
GATCCATCCCCTCGCGCTACCGTCGAGCAGGGACGGCTGCTCGGCCGCCAGGCGGACGGCGTGGCCAGCTTCAAGGCCATCCCCTATGCCGCCCCGCCGGTCGGGGCGCTGCGCTGGCGGGCACCGCAACCCGCCGAAGCGTGGGCGGGCGAGCGCGATGCGGGACAGGTCGGCGCCATCTGCATCCAGCCGCCTTCGAACGGTGACCCCGGCGTCGGCCCCCTGCCGATGAGCGAGGACTGTCTGACGCTGAATGTCTGGACACCGGCGGAGCGCGGCGCGGAACCCCTGCCGGTCATGGTCTGGATCCATGGCGGCGGGCTGAACAACGGCTCGGGCACAGCGGCGCTCTACGACGGGGCCAATCTGGCGAAGCGCGGCGTGGTGGTGGTGACGCTGAACTACCGGCTGGGTCGGCTGGGCTTTTTCGGACATCCGGCCCTGACGGCCGAGGCGGGCGGTGGCGAGATCGTCGGGAACTACGGGCTGGCGGACGTCATCGCCGCGCTGGAATGGGTCCGCGACAATGCCGCCGCCTTCGGGGGCGATCCGGGCAATGTCACTGTCTTCGGGGAATCGGCCGGTGGCGTGATGGTGACGCGGCTGATGATTTCCGAGCCCGCGCGGGGACTGTTCCACCGGGCCATCGTCCAGTCCGGCCTGGGCCGTGACGAGGGCACGGCGACATTCCGGACGCTCGACGGGTCTCCCTCCCTCGAGGACAGGGGCGTCGCCTTCGCGATCGCGGCCGGCCTGCCTTCGGACGTCTCGGTCGAACAACTCCGGGCGCTCCCGGCAGAACGGCTGCTGATACCCGCACCGAGCTTCTTCGGCGGCGATCTGATGGTGATTGACGGTCATGACGGCGGCGGTCTTGTCTGGGAGGATGTCGCCCCGGCCTTCGCCGCCGGACGGGAGGCACCCGTGCCCCTGATCATCGGTGCCAACAGTGCCGAGTTCCAGGGGATGAAGCCGTCCAACCTGAGCCCTTACGGCGCGATCGAGGACGCCATGACACCGGAGGAGCGGTCGGCCCTCCTCGCAGCCTATGGCGGCCAGGACGGCTATGACGCCCATGTCCTCAGCGATCTGGTCTTCAACGAACCGGCGCGGCATCTGGCGCGGCTGCACGCGGCCAACGGGCATCCGACATATCTGTACCGGTTCGATGTGGTACCGGCGTCCGGTCCCGAGCCCGGTGGCGGAGCCCCCCATGCGTCGGAGCGGCCCTATGTGTTCGACAATCTGCACACCGTCGGCCGGCCCATCGGCGAACGGGACGCACAGGCGGCGACGGCCATGGCCGACTACTGGACCACCTTCGCGGCCCGCGGCGACCCGAACGCTCCGGGGCGTCCGGTCTGGCCGGAATTCGGGGCAGAGCGCGACCGGCTGCTGGAGTTCACCGATGACGGGCCGGTTGCGAAGCCGGTTCCATTCCCCGCACGGCTCGACCTGATCGAGGCCCTGCACGGCCGGCCCTACTGAGGCCGCCGGTTCAGTCCCCGTAACCCTCGTACCGCTGGCCCTGCGCCAGATTTCCGAACTTGGTCGTATTGGCGTCGAAGCTCAGCTTGATGATGCCGATCGGGCCGTGGCGCTGTTTGCCGATGACGACCTCGGCCTGGTGCTCCAGCCGGTCCATGTCCTCCTGCCATTGCAGGTGTTCGGGCGTGCCCTCACGGGGTTCCGCGCGGCCCAGATAGTAGCTCTCGCGATAGACGAACATGACGCAGTCGGCGTCCTGCTCGATCGAGCCGGATTCGCGCAGGTCGGACAACTGGGGCCGCTTGTCCTCGCGCTGCTCGACCTGACGAGACAGCTGCGACAGCGCCAGGATGGGCACGCTCAGTTCCTTGGCGAGGGCCTTGAGGGCACCGGTGATTTCCGACACCTCCTGCACCCGGTTCTTCTGGTTGTTGCCCTCGCCGACCGTGATCAGTTGCAGATAGTCGACGATGATCAGGTCGAGGCCGTGCTCCTGGCGTTTCAGGCGGCGGGCGCGGGCGGCCAGTTTGGAGATCGACAGGCCGCCGGTGGCGTCGATGTACAGGGGGCTTTCGCCGATCTCGACGGCCGCCTCGCGGATGCGGCCGAAATCGGCGGCGTCGATCTCGCCCTTGCGCAGCTTGTCCGAGGACACGCCCGAGGCATCTGCCAGGATGCGCATGGCCAGCTGTTCGGCGCTCATTTCCAGCGAATAGAAGGCGACCACCCCGCCGCTGACCGTCTTGCGGCCCTCGGGCGTCGGCTCCCAGCGGTGGTTGCGCGCGACGTTGAAGGCGATGTTGGTCGCCAGCGCGGTCTTGCCCATCGACGGACGGCCGGCGAGGACCAGCAGGTCGGACGAGTGCAGGCCGCCCAGCTTGGCGTCCAGATCGTCCAGATGGGTGGCCAGACCGGCCAGTTTGCCGTCGCGCTGGTAGGCCTCGGCGGCCATCTTCATTGCGCCACCGAGGGCGCTTGAGAAGCTGACAAAGCCCGAGGACGGCTTGCCCGTTTCGGCCAGGGTATACAGCTGCTGTTCGGCCTGTTCGATCTGGTCGATGGCGGCGGTTTCGGGCTGCGGTGCCTCGCGCACGATCGCGCCACCGATGCGGATCAGGTCGCGGCGCAGGGCCAGGTCATAGACCACTCGCGCATAGTCGGGGGCGTTGGCTGCCGGCGGGGCGCGGTCGACCAGATCGGCGAGATAGCGCAGGCCGCCGAACTCCTGGAAGGCCGGGTCCAGCTTGAACCGCTCCATCAGAATGGTCGGCTCGGCCAGCATACCCTGGCGGATGTGGTCCTCGATCGCTTCGTAGAGGCGCTGGTGGAAGGGCTCGTGGAAATGCGAACCGCGCAGGCGGTCGGACAGCCGTTCGAATACGGCATTGTCGAACATCAGCGAGCCGAGAAGCGCCTGTTCCGCCTCGAGATTGTGCGGCATCGACGGGATCGGGCCGGAGTCCATCGGCGAGGGGAATTGGACGGGGGCGAAGGCGTTCATCGGGGTCATGTCTTAACCATGCACGCGCCATGCGACATGCGCGGACGTAGCCGCGGCAGAGGGATAAGTCGGCGGCTCTGTGGATGCCCCGGAATTCCGTAGCCGGATCAGTTATGGCTCAGCTTGCAGGGCAGGGGTGTCGCTCGGCCATCCATTCGCGCATCGCCTGGGTGACGCTGATGTTGCGACGGCTCGCCGGGATGGAATTGAACCGTCCGAGGATGGCGCTGGGCGAGAATGACACCTGCTCGGGCATACAGGTTGGAGGCTTGCGACCGGACTGTCGGGCCGCGACCTGTTCCGCGCGAACCGTGCGGACCGCACCCTCGAACTCGCGGATCAGCCGGCGTGTGTCCGACCGGAGCATGGCCGTCGGATTCTGCGGAATCCGGGAGGCGGTGGTCAGGAACTCCTGGACCGTCATGGCCTGGGCGGCGGTGGCGAACAGGGTCGCGGCGAGGCCGACGACGAGCGCGAGTTTCTTCATGGTCAATCTCCCCGTACGGCCAAGCCTGGCCGTGCCTTTAAGGCGGTATCGCGGCCAAGAGAAAGGGCGCGCCCGGCTGGACGCGCCCGATCACTGACTTGTTATCAGGAGGCCTGGGTTCAGGCTTCCGAACCGAGGCCGTCCTGCTGGCCGGCGCCGCCGTCGACCATGTCCTTGGCCTGTTCGAGGGCCAGTTCGCGGTCCTCGTCATAGGCGGCCTTGATCACGTCCTCGCCCTTCGCCTGACGCTCGGCTTCGTCGGCCGAACGCGCGATGTTGATCTTGACGGTGGCCGAGACCTCGGCGTGCAGGCGGACCAGCACTTCGTGGACGCCCAGCGTCTTGATCGGGGTGTTGAGCACGATCTGGCTGCGCTCGACCTTGCCGCCTTCGGCCACGACGGCCTCGACGATGTCGCGGGCGGCGACCGAACCGTACAGCTGACCCGTCTCACCGGCCTGCCGGATCATGACATAGGTCTGGCCGTCGATCTTGGAGCCGATCGTGCCGGCGTCGGCCTTGTTCTTCTCGTTGCGGGCCTCGATGGCGGCGCGGTCGAGTTCGAACGCCTTCAGGTTCGCCGAGGTGGCCCGACGGGCCTTGTCGCGCGGCAGAAGGAAGTTACGGGCGAAGCCGTCCTTGACGGACACGACGTCGCCGATGGCGCCGAGATTATCGACGCGCTCAAGCAGAACGACCTTCATCTTATTTCACCACATAAGGCAGGAGGGCCAGATAACGGGCGCGCTTGATGGCCTTGGCCAGTTCGCGTTGCTTGATCTGGGAAACAGCGGTGATGCGCGAGGGAACGATCTTGCCGCGCTCGCTGATGTAGCGTTGCAGCAGTTTGACGTCCTTGTAGTCGATCTTCGGCGCGCCTTCACCCGTGAACGGGCAAACCTTGCGGCGGCGATAGAAGGGACGGCGTCCGGCGGCGCCGGAGCCGGCCGGCGCGCCCGGCGACGGAGCGGTGGTGTCGGTCATGTTCCGGGTTCCTTAAAAGGTGGCTTCGGCGGCGGCGTCGTCACGCGGCGTGCGTTCACGCTCACGTTCACGCTCGCGCTCGCGGCGGGCCAGCAGGGGCGACAGTTCCAGGTCGAGTTCCTCGACGCGGACGGTCAGCCAGCGAAGGACGTCCTCGTTGATCGACAGCTGACGCTCGACCTCGGCCATGGCGGCGGGCGGGCAGTCGATAGCGAGCAGCGAATAGTGCGCCTTGCGGTTCTTCTTGACCCGATAGGTCAGGTTGCGCAGACCCCAGTATTCGATCTTGGCGACGGTGCCGCCGCCGGCTTCGATCAAACCCTTGATGGTGTCGTTCAGCGCTTCGGCCTGTTGCGCGCTGATATCCTGGCGCGACATGACCGTGTGCTCGTAAAGAGCCATGCGGTATTCTCCCTTGTAGGACGTCGGCGCGAGGGGACCGGGTAAGTCCTCTCCCACGATGGATCCTGAAGCGGCGGTCGGGATGACTTCCCGAACCCTTTGGAACTCCGCGTCAGGACCGAAGCCCTGGAAAGGCGGCGCGTATAGGGGAAAAGGTCGGTCCGGTCCAGCCCCCGACGTGCGTTCGCCGGATCGGCGTGTGCGCCGGTTATTCCGGACGCACCACCAGACAGGTGACCCGACGTTCCTCCAGGGCCGCGCAGGCCGACCGGGCCCCCTGCTCGGTCATGCCGGTGAAGCGCGAACGGTACCAGCCGCTGGCATTCTGGACGGTGCGCTCCGCGGCGGTGAACTGGCTGCGGAAGCGGCGGTTGACCTCGGTCAGCCAGTTGCGGGCGACCGTCTCGTCACGGAAGGCACCGACCTGCACCGCCCAGCGGCCCGCGGGCTCGCGGGCAGGTTCCCGCGCCGGCGGCCGGGCCGTCGGGCGGGCGCGAGGCGGGGGCGCGACGGTTGATCCACCGTTGAGAATGGCCGTCACATCGGCCGGCCGTTCAGAGGCGGCGGCGAGCTCGGAGGGGGGCGGCGTCACCCGGGCGACCGGCGGCGGAGGGGCGGGCAACGCGGCGTAGGCGACGCCGCTGGCGGGCGGCGCACTGGATCCCGCCCCTGCATTGTCATCCTCACCGGCGGCGGCGGCGGCGTATTCGATCGGACCGTTGCTGTCCTGACCGATGCCGAAGCCGCGCGCCTCGAAGAAGGTCTGGGCGACCTGGATCGTCTCGCCCCGGGACCGGGCGCGCTCGACCTCGAACCCAGTGTCCATGAGGGCTGCGACATGGGCGTTGCGGCTGGCCGTCGAGCGGCCGCCGAGGACAATGGTGATGATCCGGCGACCGTCGCGGACCGCTGAGGCCGCCAGATTATAGCCCGAGGCGTTGGTGTAGCCGGTCTTCATGCCGTCATAGCCTTCGCCGTCGCGGAGCAGGCCATTGGTGTTTCGATAGTCCCGACCGTTGTAGGCCCAGTCATGGAGGCCGAAATAGCGATAGTACTGCGGGTAGTCGCGCATGATCGCCCGGGCAAGGATCGCCAGGTCACGCGCGGAGGTCAGCTGGCGGGCGTCCGGCAGCCCATGGGGATTGACATAGCGGGTCTGGGCCATCCCCAGCTCGCGGGCTTTCAATGTCATCTGGGCAGCGAACCCGTCCTGGGAGCCGCCGATGTGTTCGGCCAGTGCCATGGCCATATCATTGGCGCTGCGCACCGCAGTGGCCCGCATGGCGTCGTCAACGGTTATGGTCTGGCCGGCGGCGAGCCCCAGTTTGGACGGCGGCTGGCTGGCTGCGTGGGGTGAGACGGTGATGACGTCGTCCAGCTTGATCTTGCCTTCGGCGAGGGCCTCGAACGCCAGATAGAGGGTCATCACCTTGGTGATCGAGGCCGGGTAACGACGGCTGTCTGCGTGGCGGGCGAACAGCACCTCGCCGGATTCGGCGTCCACGACGATGGCGGCGTAGCGCGCATTATCAGCCGACTGGGCAAGCGGCGGGCGCGTCGGCGTCATCGTCACCGCGACGGCCAGCAGCAGCGAAAGAAGTCCGCGACGGATCAGGGCGGAAAGCGGCAAAGACAGGCCTCACAGGACGTTTTGGCGCGACGGCGGCCCTACCACGCGACGCTGACGAAAGGCTAGCATGCGTTATTCCGGTTTCGTGAGCGTAAACAACCCGTCAACGATTTTGTGAACTTTTGTGCGCTGCACCATTTTCGCTTGACGCGACTTCGCACCTGCACCATATGACCGGCTGTCGCGATGGAATCGCCCCTCGCGGAGTTATTGCAGGCGGTCCCCCCCCCGACCGCGGATACGTTCAGGAGGCCCTCATGGCTGACACCACCGCCGATACCGTCAAGAAGACCGTCGAGACTGCCACGAACAACGTGAAGAAGACCGTCGAAACCGCGACCGCCAACGTCAAGGCGACCGCTGAAAAGGCCCAGGCCACCTTCCAGGCCAATGCCGAGCAGGCCCAGGCCGCCGGTGCCAAGGCGCTGAAGGACGTCGCCGACAAGTCGGCTGCCGGCCTGACCGAGTTGAACATCCAGGGCAAGCATAACCTGGAAGCCATAGTCGCCTCGGCCGCCGCCGCCCAGAAGGGCGTCGAGACCCTGTCGGCCCAGTCGGCTGCCTTCACCCGGAAGTCCTGGGAAGACGGCGTCGCCGCTGCCCAGTCGATGTCGCAGGCCCGTTCGATCCAGGAGCTGCTCGAGCTGCAGACGACCTGGGCCAAGTCGGCGACCGAAGCCTATCTGGCTGAAGTCACCAAGGCGACGGACGTCCTGACCGCCTCGGTCAAGAACAGCTTCAAGCCGATCAACGAGCGCGTCACCGCCTCGGTCGAAAAGTTCCAGGCCGCCCGCTAGGGCGACCGGCCGCTTCAGCAAGCTTGGTCTTCAAGCGTACGAGAGGCCCCGGCGGAAACGCCGGGGCCTTTTCGTTTGGCCCTCTCTACTGCGGGGGAGAGGGAGAATTGACGCAGCCCGCTGAAGAGTCACTGGACGCCGCTTCAATTCAGGCCATCATTCCCTATCTGATCCATCGACTCTCCCCATACGGATTACGAATGCCGCCGTCCCGCAGGCCAGGTGAACAGAATGGTGGAGGCCTCGGGTCCGCCACGGTCACCGAAACCAGGCCGAAACTTCAGAAGCCCTCGCTCTACCGGGTGCTGATCCTGAACGACGACTACACGCCGATGGAGTTCGTCATCTATGTGCTGGAGCGGTTCTTCCAGAAGGACCGCGAGGCGGCCACCCGCATCATGCTGCATGTGCACCAGCATGGCGTCGGGGTCTGCGGCGTCTTCACCTATGAGGTGGCCGAGACCAAGGTCGCCCAGGTGATCGAGACGGCGCGACGCCACCAGCACCCGCTGCAATGCACGATGGAAAAGGACTGAGAGGAACCTCCCCATGCCCTCATTTTCGCGTCCTCTCGAAGAGACCCTGCACCGTGCGGTGCACTATGCCAACGAGCGGCGGCACGAATACGCCACGCTTGAACATCTGCTGCTGGCCCTGGTCGATGACCCGGACGCCGCCAATGTGATGACGGCCTGCAATGTCGATCTGGTCGCGCTGAAGACGGCGCTGACCCTGTATGTCGATACGGATCTGGCCGCGCTCGCCACCAGCGACGGCGAGGACGCCAAGCCCACGGCCGGCTTCCAGCGCGTGATCCAGCGTGCGGTGATCCACGTCCAGAGCTCGGGCCGCGAGGAGGTCTCGGGCGCGAATGTGCTGGTCGCGATCTTCAGCGAGCGCGAGAGCCACGCCGCCTATTTCCTGCAGGAGCAGGACATGACCCGCTATGACGCGGTCAACTACATCGCCCACGGCATCGCCAAGAAGGCCGGGAGCAGCGTCGACAAGGGCCCGGCCAAGGCCGGTGGCAGCCCCGAGGACGCCGAGGACGCCGCTGCGACAAAGACCGGCGGCGAGGCGCTGGAAGCCTATTGTGTCGACCTGAACGAAAAGTCGCGCAACGGCAAGATCGATCCCCTGATCGGCCGTCACGCCGAGGTCGAGCGGGCCATCCAGATCCTGTGCCGGCGGACCAAGAACAACCCCCTGCTGGTCGGGGATCCCGGCGTCGGCAAGACGGCCATAGCCGAGGGCCTGGCCCGCAAGATCGTCAACCACGAGGTCCCGGAGGTGCTGGAAGGCGCCACCATCTACAGCCTCGACATGGGGGCGCTGCTGGCCGGCACCCGCTATCGCGGCGATTTCGAGGAGCGGCTGAAACAGGTCGTCAAGGAGCTGGAGACGCACGACAACGCCATCCTGTTCATCGACGAGATCCATACGGTGATCGGTGCCGGCGCGACCTCGGGCGGGGCCATGGACGCCTCGAACCTGCTCAAGCCGGCCCTGGCGTCAGGCAGCCTGCGCTGCATGGGTTCGACCACCTACAAGGAATACCGTCAGCATTTCGAAAAGGACCGGGCCCTGGCCCGTCGCTTCCAGAAGATCGACGTCAATGAGCCGACCGTCGAGGACACGATCAAGATCCTGAA
Source organism: Caulobacteraceae bacterium (assembly GCA_947501315.1). Classification (GTDB taxonomy): domain Bacteria; phylum Pseudomonadota; class Alphaproteobacteria; order Caulobacterales; family Caulobacteraceae; genus Brevundimonas. The sequence goes on from CANMXH010000074.1 coordinate 8,942, forward strand.
AGGGCTGAAGACCTCCTACGAAGGTCACCACAAGGTCCGCTATACCGACGGCGCCCTGCGCACGGCGGTCGAGCTGGCGGCCCGCTACATGACCGACCGCAAATTGCCGGACAAGGCGATCGACGTGATCGACGAGGCGGGCGCCAGCCAGATGCTTCTGTCCGAGGCCAAACGGAAGAAGGTCATCGGCCAGAAGGAGATCGAGGTCGTCATCGCCCGCATGGCCCGCATCCCGGCCAAGTCGGTGTCCAAGTCCGATACCGAGGGCCTGCGCCAGCTGGATGCCGATCTGAACCGCGTCGTCTTCGGCCAGTCGGCGGCGATCGAACAGGTCTCGGCGGCCATGAAACTGGCCCGCGCGGGCCTGCGCGATCCGTCCAAGCCGATCGGGGCCTTCCTGTTCAGCGGCCCGACCGGCGTGGGCAAGACCGAGGTCGCCAAACAGCTGGCCTCGACCCTCGGCATCGAGATGCTGCGCTTCGACATGTCGGAATACATGGAGCGGCATACCGTCAGCCGGCTGATCGGCGCGCCTCCGGGCTATGTCGGCCATGACCAGGGCGGCCTTCTGACCGACGCTGTCGACCAGCACCCGCATGCCGTGGTCCTGCTGGACGAGATCGAGAAGGCCCACCCGGACGTCTACAACATCCTGCTGCAGGTGATGGACAACGGCATGCTGACCGATGCGGTCGGCAAGAAGGTCGATTTCCGGAACACCATCCTGATCATGACCACCAATGCCGGGGCCGCCGACAACGCCCGCGCCTCCATCGGCTTCGGCCGGGGCAAGGTCGAGGGTGAGGACGACAAGGCCATCCAGCGTCTGTTCGCGCCGGAGTTCCGCAACCGCCTCGACGCCATCGTCGCCTTCAAGGCGCTGGACTCGGAGACGATCAAGTCGGTGGTGACCAAATTCATCATCCAGCTGGAGGCCCAGCTGGCCGACCGGAACATCACCATCGAACTGACCGACGAGGCGGCCGACTGGCTGGCCAAGAACGGCTTCGACGAACTGTATGGCGCGCGGCCGCTGGCCCGGGTCATCCAGGAGCATATCAAGAAGCCGCTGGCCGACGACATCCTGTTCGGACGCCTGACCCGCGGGGGTCATGTGAAGGTCACCCTGACCGACGGCAAGATCGCCTTCGACGTCACGGGGCCCAATGCAGCGCAGGTCAAGGCGGTCGAGGCCCAGGCCGCGGACTGACCGTGGGATCGGCCATGAAGAGCGGCGCGGTGCTGACCGAACGGCAGCAGAAGCGGTTCGCCCTGGCCGCCGAGAATGGATGACCCAGACTTTCCGCTCATCCCCGCGAAAGCGGGGACCCAGTTCTTTGGGTGATCGGGCGGCGCCTGAGCCGCGCACGCCGTTGTCCTGAAACGCCGGAGCCAGACTGGACAGGACTGGGTCCCCGCTTTCGCGGGGATGAGCGGAATGTTGGGGTGTGACCTAGCGGCGGCGATCCAGGCCGCTGAGCAGCAAGGCCAGGCCGGCGACGATGCCGGTGGTCAGCAGCGGCTTGCGGCGGGCGAAGTCGAGGCCTTGGCGGGCGGGTTCCCGCAGATCCGCAGGGGCCTTTTCGACCAGTCCGTCCAGGCCGTCGATGACCCGGCCATAGGCGTCGCGCGCC